>JAYSYB010000483.1:0-11291 GCA_043716775.1 Rubrivivax sp. | reverse complement strand
GCGGCATCCGCTACGGCCGCATCTTCAAACCGACCGACGACCTGCACGGTTTTTCGGTCGATGTCGTGGACATGCAGGATCTGGCCGGGCCACAACACAGCCACCCCAACGGCGAAATCGACCTGCTGATGCCGCTGGAAGGCAACGCGCTTTTCGACGGCCGGCCCGCCGGCTGGATCGTCTATCCACCCGGCAGCGCGCACCGCCCCACGGTGTCGCAGGGCCGGGCGCTGGTGATGTACCTGCTGCCGGCTGGCGCCATTGAATTCACACCTTCTGCATGAGGCCGCCATGACCACTGAACTGCTCCCCAACTTCGTCTCTGGCCGCTGGCAGGCTGGCAGCGGCAACGGCACGCCGCTTTTCGACCCCGTGTTGGGAACAGAGCTCGTGCGCGTGGACGCCACGGGCCTGGACCTGCCTGCCGGCTTCAACTTCGCCCGCGAACAGGGCGGCGCTGCGCTGCGCGCGCTAAGCTACGCACAGCGTGCCGACCTGCTGACTGCCGTCGTCAAGGTGCTGCAAGCCAACCGCGACGCGTACTACGAGATCGCCACTGCCAACAGCGGCACGGTGAAGAACGACTCCGCCGTGGACATCGACGGTGGCATCTTCACGCTGTCCACCTACGCCAAGCTCGGCGCGGGCCTGGGAGACAGGAAATTCCTGCTCGACGGCGATGCCGCCCGCCTGGCCAAGGACCCGCTGTTTCAAAGCCAGCACCTAATGGTGCCCACACGCGGCGTGGCGCTGTTCATCAACGCCTTCAACTTCCCGAGTTGGGGCCTGTGGGAAAAGGCCGCGCCGGCGCTGCTGAGCGGCGTGCCGGTGATCGTCAAACCCGCCACCGCCACGGCCTGGCTGACGCAGCGCATGGTGCAGGATGTCGTCGATGCGGGCGTGCTGCCGGCCGGTGCGCTGTCGGTGATTTGCGGCAGCTCGGCGGGTTTGATGGACCAGTTGCAGCCCTTCGACGTGGTGTCCTTCACCGGCAGCGCGGAGACCGCTGCGCTGATCCGCCAGCACCCTGCGGTGGCGCAGCGTTCGGTGCGTGTGAACATCGAAGCCGACAGCATCAACAGCGCGCTGCTGTTGCCGGGCTCGCCCAGTGAGGCGCCGGGCAGCGAAGCCTTCGACCTGCTGGTGAAAGAAGTGGTGCGCGAGATGACCGTCAAGTCGGGCCAGAAGTGCACCGCCATCCGCCGTGTCTTCGTGCCTGAAGCGCTGTACGCACAAGCCGCTGAAGCCATCAGCGCGCGGTTGGCGAAGACGACCGTCGGCAACCCGCGCGTTGAGTCGGTGCGCATGGGTGCCCTGGTCAACCGCGCGCAGCTGAATGCCGTGCGCGAAGGCCTGGCCCACCTGAAAGCACACACCGACGTGCTGCACGACGGTGTCACGCACGCGCTGGTCGATGCAGATGCGGCCGTGGCGTGCTGCGTCGGCCCCACGCTGCTGGGCACGAGGGACGCCGATGCTGCAGACCGTGTGCACGACACCGAAGTCTTCGGCCCCGTCGCCACACTGTTGCCCTACCGCGGGGTTGGCAATGACATCGCGCACGCCTTGCAACTGGTGCGGCGCGGGCAGGGGTCGCTGGTGGTGTCGCTGTATGGCAGCGACCCGGCCGCGATGGGCGCCGCAGCGGTTGAACTGGCCAGCAGCCACGGCCGCGTGCACATCATCAGCCCCGACGTAGGCGGCCTGCACACGGGCCATGGCAACGTCATGCCGCAGTCGCTGCACGGCGGCCCGGGCCGCGCCGGTGGTGGCGAAGAACTGGGTGGGTTGAAGGCGCTGAATTTCTTCCACCGCCGCGCCGTCGTCCAGGCCAGCACGGCGGTGCTGGTCACGCTGAACTGAGGGAGCCCGCCATGACCGACGCCACCGTCCAGCCGCCGCCAGAGGCCTTCAATATCGCGCAGCACCTGCTGCAGATCAATGCGTCGCGTCCGTCCAAAGCCGCCTTTGTGGACGACCACGGCAGCCTGAGCTACGGCCAGCTTGACGAGCAAGTGCGACGCATGGCCGCTGCCTTGCGCGCGCTGGGCATCAAGCGTGAGGAGCGCGTGCTGCTGCTGATGCAGGACTGCACCGACTGGCCCGTCAGCTTCCTGGGCGCGCTCTACGCAGGCCTCGTCCCCGTTGCGGTGAACACGCTGCTGACGGCGGACGACTACGCCTACATGCTGGAACATTCACGCGCACAAGCGGTGCTGGTCAGCGGCGCGCTGCTGCCCGCATTGACGGCCGCATTGACGAAGAACGAACACGAAGTCCGCACGGTGATCGTGTCGCGGCCCGTTGCGCCGCTGCACCCGGCCGAAGTCGAGTTGGAGCGTTTTCTGCAAGCCCACGCGCCGCTGTTGCGCCCCGCGCCGACGGGCCCCGACGACCCGGGTTTCTGGCTCTATTCATCCGGCTCCACCGGCCGCCCCAAGGGCACCGTGCATACCCACGCCAATCCCTACTGGACCGCAGAGCTCTACGGCAAGGCGGTGCTGCAGTTGCGAGAAAGCGATGTCTGCTTCTCGGCCGCCAAACTCTTCTTCGCCTATGGTCTGGGCAACGGTTTGACGTTTCCGATGAGCGTGGGTGCGACCACGCTGCTGATGCCCGAGCGGCCGACGCCAGACGCCACCTTCAAACGCTGGCGCGGTGAGGTGGGCAACGTCAAGCCGACGGTCTTCTACGGCGCGCCGACGGGCTTTGCCGGCATGTTGGCGGCGGCCAGTTTGCCGGAGCGCAGCGATGTGTCGCTGCGCCTGGTGTCGTCCGCCGGTGAAGCGCTGCCGGCGGACATCGGCGAACGTTTCAAACGCCACTTCGGCGTTGACATCGTCGACGGCATCGGCTCCACCGAGATGCTGCACATCTTCTTGTCCAACCGCCCTGAACGCGTGCGCTACGGCAGCACCGGCTGGCCAGTGCCGGGTTATGAGGTCGAACTGCGCACTGAGGCCGGCGGCGCGGTGCCCGACGGCGAGCCGGGCGACCTCTACATCCACGGCCCGAGTGCCGCGCTGATGTACTGGGGCAACCGCGCCAAGACGCGCGACACCTTCCAGGGCGGCTGGACGAAAAGCGGTGACAAGTACGTGCGCAACAGCGACGGCAGCTACACCTACGGCGGCCGCAGCGACGACATGCTGAAGGTCAGCGGCATCTACGTCAGCCCCTTCGAAGTGGAAGCCACACTGGTGCAGCACCCGGCCGTGCTGGAAGCCGCCGTCATCGGCGTGCCCGACGCGGAAGGGCTGACGAAGACAAAAGCCTTCGTCGTGCTGAAAGCCGGCGGCCAAGCCACCGAGGCCGAACTGAAAGCCTTCGTCAAGGACAAGCTGGCGCCCTACAAGTACCCGCGCCTCATCACCTTCGTGCCTGAACTGCCGAAGACGGCCACCGGCAAGATTCAGCGCTTCAAGCTGCGCGAACTGGAAGCTGGCGCGTGATGGTGGACTTCGCCAATATTGTCTGGGCGGGCCGGCCGGTCCGCATCGAACACGCCTGGGTCGGCGTGGACGAGACAAGCGCACCGCTCATCGTCTTCCTGCACGAAGGCCTGGGCTCGCTGGCGATGTGGAAAGACTTTCCGCAAGCGCTGTGCGAAGCGGCGCGCTGCCGCGGCCTGGTCTATTCACGCCCCGGCTACGGCCGCAGCACGGCGCCTGCGCCTGACGAAGCCTGGGGCCTGGACTTCCTGCACCGCCAGGCGCTGGAGGTGCTGCCCGCCCTGATGCAGGCCTTGCGCGTGACCGAGCCGTATTGGCTGCTGGGCCACAGCGATGGTGGTTCGATCACGTTGCTGCACGCGGCGCACTTCCCGCAGCAGGTGGCCGGTGCCATCGTGGTGGCGCCGCACATCTTTGTTGAAGACCTGGCGGTCACGAGCATCGAACAAGCGCGTGTGGCCTTCGAGAGTACCGACATGAAAGAGCGTCTGGCGAAGTACCACGACGACCCCGATTCCGCCTTCTACCGCTGGAACCGCATCTGGCTGCACCCGCCCTTCAGGCACTGGACCATCGAAGCGGAAACCAGCGCCATCCGGGCCCCGCTGCTGGCGGTGCAGGGGCTGGACGACGAGTACGGCACCCTGGAGCAAATACGGGGCATCGCCCGGTGCGTGCCGCACACACAATCGCTGGAGATTGCGGACTGCGGCCACTCGCCGCACCGCGACCAGCCGCAGGCGCTGATCGACGCCGCCTCCGCCTTCATTCACCATCACAACATTCGCCACGGAGACATTGCATGAACCTGTTCCGCATCACCCTCATTGCCGCCGCCGCGCTGGCCGCGCCCTTGGCCCAAGCCCAGGGTGCCAAGCTCAAGGTTGGCCTCATGCTGCCCGCCACCGGCACCTTCGCCGCACTCGGCACGGCCATCGAAAACGGCTTCAAGCTCTACATCACCGAGCAGGGCGGCAAGCTCAGCGGACGCGAGATCGAATTCGTGAAGGTCGACGACGAATCCGACCCCAGCAAGGCCACCGACAACGTCAACAAGCTCGTCAAGCGCGACAACGTCGACGTCATCATCGGCACCGTGCACAGCGGCGTGGCGATGGCCATGGCCAAGGTGGCCAAGGACAGCGGCACGTTGCTCATCGTGCCCAACGCCGGGGCCGGTGCGGTAACGGGCGCGATGTGCGCGCCCAACATTTTTCGCAGCAGCTTCAGCAACTGGCAGCCGGGTTATGCGATGGGCGAAGTGGTGGCCAAGAAGGGCCACAAGCGCGTCGTCACCATCACCTGGAAGTACGCCGCCGGTGACGAAAGCGTGGCCGGCTTCAAGGAGGCTTACACCAAAGGCGGCGGGCAGATCGTCAAGGAACTAAGCCTGCCGTTTCCGGGCGTGGAATTCCAGGCTTTGTTGACGGAAATCGCTTCACTGAAACCCGACGCGGTGTACACCTTCTTCGCCGGTGGTGGCGCGGTCAAGTTCGTCAAGGACTACGCGGCGGCGGGCCTGAAAAAGAGCATCCCGCTCTACGGCGCCGGCTTCCTGACCGACGGCACGCTGGAAGCGCAGGGCGCCGACGCCGACGGCATCCTCACTGCCATGCACTACGCCGATGGCCTGAACACGCCGCGCGACAACGCCTTCCGCCTGGCCTATGCCAAGACCTACAAACTGCAGCCCGACGTCTATGCCGTGCAGGGCTACGACGCGGCGCAGATGCTGGGCGTCGGCTTGAGCGCGGTCAAGGGCGACCTCAGCAAGAAGGCCGACTTCGCCGCCGCGCTGCGCAAAGCCAAGATCGACAGCCCGCGCGGGCCCTTCGTCCTGGGCAAGAACCATGACCCGGTGCAGGATTTCTACCTGCGCCAGGTGAGCGGTAAGGAAAACAAGGTTGTCGGCATCGCGTCCAAGGGCTTGGCCGATCCTGGCAAGGGCTGTGGAATGAGTTGACCCCCGGAGGTGCTGCGCGCCTGCACCCCAAGGGGGCACCCCCAGCGGCCCGGCGAAGCCGGTTCCGCGGCGGTTGCTTGAGGGGCGTCTTCGTTTTGTTCGGCTGTTGATGAATCAATCCTCTCCTCGATGGACTTCGCCACTTTCCTCATCCAATGCCTGAATGCGCTGCAGTACGGGCTGCTGCTGTTTTTGGTGGCGTCGGGGCTGACGCTGATCTTCGGCATCATGGGCGTCATCAACCTGGCGCACGGCAGCTTCTACATGATCGGCGCGTACATGGCCTACGCGCTGGCGCCGGTGGTGGCGTCCACCTTCGGCGGTGGCTTCTTTGCGACGCTCTTTGTCGGCCTGGTGCTGGCCGTGTTGCTGGGCTACGTGCTGGAGTGGGCCTTCTTCAGTTTTCTGTACGACCGTGAACACCTGCAGCAGGTGTTGATGACCTACGGCCTGATCCTCGTCTTCGAGGAACTGCGCAGCTTGGCTGTCGGCGACGACGTGCACGGTGTGCAGCCGCCGCCGTGGCTGGCGGGCACGCTGCCGCTGGGCGAGTTGATGACCTATCCGGTGTACCGGCTCTTCATCAGCGCCGTGTGCCTATTCCTGGCGCTGGGCATGTACCTGGTGTTCACGCGCACGCGGCTCGGGATGATGATCCGCGCCGGCAGCACCGGCACTGGCGCGCGCGAAATGGTGCAGAGCCTGGGCGTGGACATCAGCTTTCTCTACCGCGTGGTGTTTGCAGCCGGGGTGGCGATTGCGGTGCTGGCCGGCATGGTGGCCGCGCCCGTCAGCAGCGTCTACCCGGGCATGGGCAGCACGGTGCTGATCATCTGCTTCGTGGTGGTGGTGATCGGCGGCATCGGCTCGATCCGCGGTGCGCTCGTCGCTTCGCTGTTGATCGGCTTCGTCGATACCTTCGGCAAGGTGCTGTTGCCCGAGGTGGCGGGCGTGCTGGTGTACGTGATGATGGCGTTGATTCTTTTGTGGCGCCCTGACGGTCTGTTCAAAGCCGGATGAAGATGAACCCGAAATTCCTGTTCGTCGCCGGTTGCTTCTTTGCGCTGGCGCTGTGGCCTTTCGTCTCGGGCTCCTTCGGTGTCGATCTGGTCACCAAGATCATGGTCTACGCGATCTTTGCGCTGAGCCTGGAACTGCTGGTCGGCAGCACGGGCCTGGTGTGTTTCGGCCAGGCGGCGTTCTTTGGCATCGGGGCCTATGGGGCGCTGTTGTTCAGCCCAACCACCGGGCCCGCCAATCTGCTGTGGCTGCTGCCAGCCTGCATGCTGGCGGCGGCGGCCTATGCGCTGGCGGTGGGTGCGCTGTCACTGCGCACCAAGGGCGTTTACTTCATCATGGTCACGCTGGCATTCGCGCAGATGGCCTACTACGTCGTGCACGACACACCGCTGGGCGGTGGCACCGACGGCATCTACCTGTCGGCCAAACCAGGCTTGGGTGCGCTGGACTTGAACCAGCCGCTGCAGTTGTACTTCTTCATCTGGTTCTGGCTGCTGGCGGTGTTTGGTGCGCTGGCGCTCTTGCTGCGTTCGCGCTTCGGCCGTGCGCTGGCCGGCATTCGTGTCAACGAGCAGCGCATGCGGGCCACCGGTTTTTCGACCTACCCCTACAAGTTGGCGGCATTCACGGTTTCGGGCGGCATTGCTGGTCTGGCGGGCTTTTTGTTCGCGGTGAAGGACGGCTTCGTCAACCCCGAACTGATGAGCTGGCACCTGAGCGGCGCGGTGCTGATCATGATCATTCTTGGCGGCCTCGGACATCTGCGCGGCGCGCTCATTGGCGCTTTCGCCTTTGCGCTGCTGCAAGAGTTCTTCAAGTCCGAAGCCATTTTCGGCAGCTTTGCCAAACACTGGTCCCTGGGTCTTGGGATAACGATCATTTTGAGCGTGGCATTGTTGCCGCGTGGCCTTGTCGGTGTGCCCGCGCAGTGGCGGGACAGGCTGCTGGGGCGTGGCGCACGCACGGGCCGTGCGACGGGGAGCAAGCATGACTGAAATGCAAGCTGAGACCCTTCTGCGTGGCACCGACATCACGCGCCGCTGGGGCGGTCTGGTGGCGGTGGACCGGGTGTCGATCGAATTGACGCGCGGCACGGTGCACGCCGTCATCGGCACCAACGGCGCGGGCAAGTCCACACTCATCAACATCCTGTCGGGCGAGATTCCGCCGTCCAGCGGCAGCGTAGAACTGCTGGGCCAGGACATCACCCGCTGGACGCAGCCGCGCCGCGCGCGCGCCGGCCTGGGCCGCAGCTACCAGCGCAACACCATCTACCCGACTTTCACCGTGTTCGAGAACTGCCGCCTGGCGGCGCAAGCCCGCACCCAGAAGCCCTGGCGCTGGTGGCAGGACGCGCAGCGGTGTGAAGCCAGCACCGGCACGGCACGCCAGGTGGCGGCGCAGGCCGGCCTGTCTGAGCTGCTAGACCGGCCCGCCGGACTCTTGAGCCACGGCCAGAAGCGGCAACTCGAGATCGCCATGTGCCTGGCCACCGCGCCGCAGGTGCTGCTGCTGGACGAGCCACTCGCCGGCATGGGCGCCGAAGAAACCGACCGCATGCTGGCGCTGCTGAGCGACCTGCGTGGCGGACACGCCATCTTGCTGGTGGAACACGACATGGACGCAGTCTTCCGCATTGCCGACCGCATCACGGTGATGGTCAACGGCGCGGTGATTGCCAGCGACACACCCGACGCGGTGCGCGCCAGCCCCGAGGTGCAAGCCGCTTATCTGGGTGGTCATTGACATGCAACCCCCACGCTCACTCCGTTCGCTGCCCCCCGAGGGGGCGACCGCCGCCTTGGGGCGGCCCGGCCGCGTCGGCATGGTTGACAACATCCTTGTCGCCAAAGCCGTGCACGCCTGGTACGGCAGCAGCCATGTGCTGCATGGTGTGGACTTCACAATTGCGCGCGGCGAAACGCTGGGCCTTCTGGGCCGCAACGGCATGGGCAAGAGCACGCTCATCCGCACGCTGCTGGGCCACGTGGCCCAGCGCGACGGCAGCATCCAGCTTTTCGGCCAGGACATGTCGCGCGCCCGTCCGCACGAGGTGGCGCGGCTGGGTGTGGCCTACGTGCCCGAAGGCCGCGGCGTGTTCCCGAACCTCAGCGTCCGCGAGAACCTTGTCATGGCCTCGCGCAAGGGCCGTGACGGCCGCAACGACTGGCCCTTTGAACGCGTGATGCAGACCTTTCCGCGGTTGCAGGAACGCATCGGCAACCTGGGAGCCCAACTCTCGGGCGGTGAGCAGCAGATGCTGTCGATCGGCCGCGCGCTGATGACGCACCCCGAACTCATCATCCTGGACGAGGCCACCGAAGGCCTGGCGCCGCTGATCGTGGCCGAGATCTGGCGCGTCATCGGTGACATCCGCCAGAGCGGCATCGCGACACTCATCGTCGACCGCGATTACCGCAAGGTGCTGGCCCACAGCGACCGCGCGCTGGTGCTGCAGAAGGGGCAGGTGGTGCTGGCCGGTGCGTCAGCCACGCTGCGCGACCGCCAGGAAATTGCCACGCTGCTGGGCGTGTAGCTTGTAGCGCGCAGCGTTTGTTGCGGCACTCAGGACGGCCCGGCTGGGCGCACGTCGGTCCACACACCCGCCAACACATCGGCCAGGTCCTCCAGCGTCCTTTCCTTCTGCATCACCGCGCGCACACCGGCCGCCGCCGCCTGTTCGCGCAGCGCGTCGGTGAGGAAGCCGCTGCTGATCACCACCGGCAGGGTCGGGCGGATGCGGGCCAGTTCCTGCGCCACCTGCAGACCTGAAAGCCCGGGCATGTTGAAGTCCGTGACCACGGCGTCGAATTCTTCCGGGTGGGCGCGCACCCTGGCCAAGGCCAGCCTGGCGTCGCACAGCGCGCTGACGCGGAAACCCGCGCGCTGCAGCAGGCGGTCCACCATCAGCACCATCACTTCGTCGTCGTCGATGTACAGCACGTGCTGGCCGCCCCCGTGCGGGCGCGGAGCGGGTGGCTGCATCGGCGCCAGATCACTCAGATTTGACGTTAGCCTTGGCAGGTAGATGTGGAAGGTGCTGCCTTGCCCCGGCGCTGTGTCCACCACGATGGTGCCGCCGTGCGCGCCAACGATGCCATGCACCACCGACAAGCCAAGTCCCGTGCCCTGGCCGACGGTCTTGGTGGTGAAGAAGGGGTCGAAGATGCGCTGGCGCGTGGCGTCGTCCATGCCGCTGCCGTTGTCGCGCACCCAGAGGTGCACGCGCTCTTCCGTGGCGGCCGCCAGCCCGACTTCAATGCGCCCGCTGACCCCGCCCGGCGCGGGCAGCGCATGCCAGGCGTTGGTGCACAGGTTCAGCAGCACCTGCTGCAGCTGGGTGCTGTCACCCATCACCCACAGTGCCTCGGATGACAGCGCCGCGTCCAGGCGCACGCCCGCGGGCAGAGTTGGATCGCAGCAGGCTCAGCGTCTCTTCCACCGCGGGTGCCATGGGCAGCGCCTTGAAGCCGCCGGCGTCCTGGCGGCTGAAGCTGAGAATCTGTTTCACCAGGTCGCGCGCCCGCAGCGCCGCGCGGTTGATCTGCTCCAGGCTGGCGCTGACCGGGTGCGGGTTGGGCAGCCCATCCACCATGCTGTCCGTATGCCCATTCACCAGGTCCTGCCGTGCCAGCGCCAGGTTGCCAAGGATCGCTGCCAGGATGTTGTTGAAGTCGTGCGCGATGCCGCCTGCCAAGGTGCCAATGGCTTCCATCTTCTGTGATTCGCGGCGTTGGCGGTCTTGCGCGTGGCGCTGCGCTTCGGCGTCCTTGCGTTCGGTGATGTCGGAGAAGGTGACCACGATCTGGTCGACGCCCCCGGCCTCGTCGGGCACCGGGTAGGCGTTGACCAGCACCCACAGCGGCCGCTGCAGGTCGGGCCGGCGCACACCGACCACCAGGCTTTTCAGCGCCTGCCCGCTGGACAGCACCTGGTTCACCGGCACGCGTTCTCGGGGCAGTTTCGTCTGGTCTTCTTCCAGCAGGGCCCAGTGCGGGTCCAGCGGAGCGTTGCCACGCAGTTGCTCCAGGGTAAGCCCGGTGATGCGCGCAGCGGCGGGGTTGGCGTCCAGCAGGTGGCCATCGGGCCCGAACACAAGCACGCCGGCCTGCAGGTTGTCCAGCAACGAACGCAGCCGCTCTTCATTGGCACGCAGCGCCTGTTGCACGCGGTAGCGTTCGGTCACGTCGCTGAAGACCAGCACCACGCCGGTGATTTCGCCATCCGCGGCGCGGATGGGTGCTGCGCTGTCGGCGATCTGGTATTCGCTGCCGTCACGCGACAGCAGCACCGTGTCGTTGGCCAGCCCGACGACACGGCCGTGGGCCAGCACCTCGTGCACCGGGTCGGACGCCGGCTGGCGCGTCGGTGGGGTGACGATGCAGAACACGCGCGCCAGCGGCTGACCCGTGGCCTCTTGCGCGGTCCAGCCGGTGAGGCGCTCGGCGGTGCCATTCATGCGCACCACCAGGCCCAGCGGGTCGGTGGCGATGACGGCGTCGCCAATCGACTGCAGCGTGGTCGCCAGGCTCTGTTCGCTGCGCTCCAGCGCCTGCTGCCCTTCCATCCACCAAGTGGTGTCCATGTGCGTGCCCGCCATGCGCAGCGCCTTGCCGCTGGCGTCGCGTTCCAGCACCTGGGCGCGGTCGAGGATCCAGACCCAGTGACCGTCTGCATGGCGCATGCGATAGACGGCCTCGAAGCGTTCGGTCTTGCCGTCCACGTGGGCTTGCTGGGCCGCATTGACACGCGTCCAATCTTCGGGGTGGACGCGTGAACTCCAGGCCTGCGGGTCGGTCAGCATGGGCTGGTGCGGCAGGCCGAACATCGAATTCCAGCGTTCATTGACCGTGGAC
>JAYSYB010000482.1:0-3758 GCA_043716775.1 Rubrivivax sp. | reverse complement strand
TTCGAGCGGCCAGACGACATTGACCTTGTGCAGCCGCACGCCGAGCGCACGGCAGGTGTTCTCGTCCAGGCCCAGATCGGCGAGGGCCTGACGCGTGTCGTTGAAGGCCTTGCCGCTGGCGATGATGCCGAAGCGGTCGTGGCTGCTCTCGATGACGTTGTGGTTGAGCTTGTTGGCGCGCACGTAGGCCAGTGCCGCGTACCACTTGTAGTCCATCAAACGCGCCTCTTGTTCCAGCGGCGCATCGGGCCAGCGGATATGCAGGCCGCCGGGCGGCATCTGGAAGTCTTCGGGCAGGATGATGTTCACGCGGTCGGGGTCCACCGACACGCTGGCCGACGATTCCACCACTTCCTGGATCGTCTTCATGCCGCTCCACACGCCGCTGAAGCGGCTCATGGCGAATGCGTGCAGCCCCATGTCCAGGATGTCCTGCACGTTGCTGGGGAAGAAGACGGGCAGGCCGCAGGCCTTGAAGATGTGGTCGCTCTGGTGCGCGGCGGTGCTGCTCTTGCTGACGTGGTCGTCGCCGGCAATCGCGATCACGCCGCCGTGTTTGGACGTGCCGGCCATGTTGGCGTGTTTGAAGACATCGCTGCAGCGGTCCACACCCGGGCCCTTGCCGTACCAGATGCCAAAGACGCCGTCGTACTTCTTCGCGTTGGGGTACAGGTCCAGCTGCTGCGTGCCCCAGACGGCGGTGGCGCCCAACTCTTCATTGACGCCGGGCTGGAACACGATGTGGTTGTCAGCCAGGTGTTTCTTGGCCGCCCACAGTGCCTGGTCGTAACCACCGAGCGGGCTTCCCCTGTACCCGCTGATGAAGCCGCCGGTGTTGAGCCCCGCGCGCGCGTCGCGTTGGCGCTGCAGCATGGGCAGGCGCACCAGCGCTTGCACGCCGCTCATGAAGGCGCGGCCAGCGGACAGGCTGTACTTGTCGTCAAGGGTGACGGTTTCCAGGGCCTTGCGGATGGACTCGGGCAAAGGGGCGTTCATGCGGTGAGTTCTCCTGAAGCGCAAGGGGGTGCAGCGCGGCAGTTTAGGCAAAGCGGCGCTGCATGTCTTTTCTTTCAGTGCCGGTTCTGGCGCCGTTGACGCAAGAATCTTGCTAATGTTCTGCCAGAATCACCGAAGTGATGCCCAAAAAGTCCAAGCAGGGGAAAGTCCTCGACAAAACCGCAATCGTTGCGCCACCTGCGCCACCTGCGCCATCTGCGGCGCTTGCGACGCTAGCGACGCCTGAAAGCGCCGAGGTCCAGGGCGGCGCGCTCGACCGCTACGACCTGTCCATCTTGCGTCAACTGCAGTCCGACGCGCGGCTGTCCAATGCCGAGCTCGCGTCGCGCATCGGCCTGTCGGCAGCACCCACCTGGCGGCGTGTGAAATGGCTGGAAGACCAGGGTTACATCACCGGGTACCGGGCGGAACTGGACCGCCGCAAGATTGGCCTTGGTGTGCTGGCGTTTGTGCGCCTGGACGCCGAGCGCAACAACGCAGAAAGCACGCGCGCGCTGGAAATGGCCATCCGCGAGCGGCCCGAGGTCATTGCCTGCCACTACATCAGCGGCGCCGGCACTTTCGAGCTGCATGTGGTGGCCACCGACCTTGACGCTTTTTCACGCCTGGCCATGGACGTGCTCTTCAAGCTGCCCAACGTAAAAGACCTGCACACCAGCTTCTCGCTGGGCGAAGTCAAGGCCGGTGGCATGCTGCCCTTGCAGCACCTGGGGCCCGCGAATGCGGGGCGCTGAAGCGGGTGGGTGAACGCGTATGGGGCGCCGGTTGAGCGCCGCTTGAAAGCCGCTCACCGGGTGCTACGCTCTGCGCCCCAACTCTTGCCGAACCCGTTGAACGCCTGTTGCCGATGAGCCGTGTCGTTGATGCCCTGCTGACCACCGACCCGGCGCAACGCGTGCGTCTGGTGCAGGCCGGCTTGGCGATGCTGGTGATGGGCGCAGGGGTTGCCGCCATGCACTACTTCGTCTGGGTCGGTGCAGCGCTTGCGGGGCCGGTGGCGTTGTGGTCGGCGGTCACGCTGATGGGCATGGCGGGATTCTTTGTGGTCATTCGCAGCGGCGGTTCGCGCTTCTGGTCTGAACCGTCATTGACCGTGCCGCAGATGTTGTTTGCGCTGACCAGTGGCGCGGTTGCCTACATGCTGCTGGGGGCAGGACGCGGGGCGGTGTTTCCGGTGGTGATGGTGATCCTGATGTTTGGCATGTTCGTCGTCACCCCAAAGCAGATGCGCTGGCTCAGTCTGTATGCCGTGCTGCTGTTTGGTGCGGCGATGCTCTTCATGGCGGTGAACAACCCGCGCGCCTATCCGCTGGCCATCGAATTCGGCCACTTCCTGCTGGTGGCCACGATGATGCCGGCAATGTCGATGCTGGCCGCCCGCCTGAGCCGCATGCGTCACCGGTCCCGCCTGCAGCGGGCTGAACTGGCGCAGGCCTTGGCGCGCCTGCGCGAACACACCACGCGCGACGACCTCACCGGCCTGGTCAACAAGCGCCACATGCAGGAACTGATGGAGCAGGAGCACCAGCGCTGCATCCGCAGCGGCCAGAGCTTCTGCCTGGCCGTGATGGACATCGACCGCTTCAAGCCCGTGAACGAAGCGCATGGCTACAGCGTGGGTGACGCGGTGCTGCGCGCCGTGGCACAAGAGGCGCTGCGCCATGTGCGCTTATCGGACATGCTGTGCCGCTGGGGCGGCGAGGAATTTGTGCTGATGATGAGCGACACCCGCGCCGCGCTGGCCCGTGGAGGCCTGGAGCGGCTGCACCAGAAAGTGGGCGCGCTGCGCATCCTGCACGGCACCGCAGCGGTGGGCATCACGCTGTCGGCGGGCTTGGCTGAGCACCATGCCGGCGAGACCGTGGCGCAAACGCTGGAGCGTGCCGAACGCGCGCTGCAAGAGGCCAAGGCGCAGGGGCGAGACCGCGTGGTGGTTGCAGCATGACGGCCGCCACTTGACGCGCCAGCAGGCTGGCCTGCCCGCCCGGCTGACCGCTCGGCTGCCTGTCCGCCACTTCCTGCTGGCCCTGGCCGTGGTGGCGGTGTGGGGCACCAACTTCGTCATCATCAAGGTCGCACTGCACGCGCTGCCACCGCTGTTGCTGGGCGTGCTGCGCTTTGCGCTGGCGCTGCTGCCCGCCGTGTTCTTCATCCCGCGGCCGGCGGTGCCGTGGCGCAAGCTGGCGGCCTACGGGGTGCTGATCGGCGCCGGCCAGTTCGGGCTGCTGTACCTGGCGATGAACGGCAGCATCTCGCCGGGTCTGGCGTCGCTGGTGATCCAGACCCAGGTGTTTTTCACCATCGGCCTGGCCATGGTGGCTGACGGTGAACGTGTGCGGCCTTTCCAGTGGCTGGCGTTGGCGACGGCGGCTGCCGGCGTGGTGCTGATCGCGGTCAACACCGGGGGCGACACCACACTCACCGGCCTGGCGCTGGTGCTGGTGGCGGCGCTGTCCTGGGCTTGTGGCAACCAGGTTGCGCGCTCGATGGGGCGGGTGCAGATGCTGGGCGTGGTGGTGTGGTCCAGCGCCTTCGCGCTGCCGCCCTTGCTGGCGCTGTCACTGTGGTTTGAAGGACCGTCGCGCATGTTGGAAAGCCTGGCTGCGGCCGATGCGGCGGTGTGGACTGCGGTGGTGTGGCAGGCGCTGGGCAACACGCTCTTCGGTTATGCCGCCTGGGGCTGGTTGCTGGCGCGGCACCCGGCCGCCACCGTGGCGCCCATGGCACTGCTGGTGCCGGTC
>JAYSYB010000481.1:0-3761 GCA_043716775.1 Rubrivivax sp. | reverse complement strand
CTGTGGCTTCAGGCTTCGGCTCGTGCCTCAGTCAATTCCTGGGTTACGTTCGGTCGTACTGCTTGATACCTCGTTCAATCTGTATTCGCTGGGCCGCGGGTTGCTGAAAGCCGGCGCAATGGAAGTCCTGATCGTGGGAGGCAAGCCCAGCAAACCAGTGAGCCGACCCATCGAGAGCTTCTGGTTGAAGGTTCAAGGCAAGAATCCGAGTTCTCGCCCATGGGTGGCAAGGTGTTGCCGGCTGAGGCGAAGGGGTATCTTCTCTACGGCGCCCCCATCGAGTCGATTACTGACTTGTTTGAGGCTGTGTGGACGAACGCACCAATCACCGTGGGCGTGCGCCTGAAAGGTGAATCCATCAATCGAATTTACGCCGGCGCGGCGCAGGTGTCGGATGCCGACGACCAACAGGGACATGAATGCATGGGACAGTTAGCCAGCCAGATGCAGAAGGAACTGGGGGCGGCTGAAGCCATCCCCAGTCGCTGTGGATAGGTTCTTAGGGCACCAACCTGCACGAATGCCAGCGTTCGATTTGGAGAGCCATAGCGTTTGCATCGGGTGCAGCGGCCATCTCCTGACCCAAGCGCTGCGCACCGGCGGTAACGGATGGGCTGGACAACACCTGGCGCAGCGCCGACTCCAAGCGTTCTACCGTCTGGTTGCCAGGCTCGACCGCGATGCCCGCACCCGCCGCACACAGCGCGCGCGCGTTTCTGAAGTGGTCCGCGGCCTGCGGCAACACCAGTTGGGGCAGCCCGTGGGCCGCGCTTCCCAGCACCGTGCCGGCTCCGCCATGCGACACCACGGCATCGCAGTGCGGCAGAACGGCCCGCTGATCCACGAATCGCAAGACATGCACGCACCCTGGTAGCCCGGCAAGCCTCTCGGGCTCGCCATTGGCGCCGACAGTGACCACAAGCGTTCCGCCCAGCCGGGCCGCCGCTTGAGCCGCTGCGTCGAGTGCGGGGCTGTGATTGAAGACGGTGCCGAAGGTGAGGTAAATCCGGGGATGCTTTGCCGCCGGTCCCAACGAGCCTTGAAGCTCGGCGGGCAGCGACGACAGCGGAGTGTCGATCGGGCGGTAGGGGTTAAAGCGGTGCTGGCGGTCATTTGCTGCCGTCCATGGTTCCAGAGTCGCAGGGGCAACATCGAGAATCAGGTGCTGATACAAACTCCCATCAGCCGGTGCCCGCAGCCCACGCGTGCGCCAGTGCGGCCCGAACCAGTCCATGGCGGCGCTCAGGTAATCTGCGGGAGGCCGCAAGCCATAGCCGTGAACAACGTGACGCAGGCCACGCTGCTGGCAAATCAGCGGCACGGCCAGCGCCGCGGGTTCGTGCACCACGAAGTCGGGTAGCCATCGCAGCACCGCGTCTTCCAGCTCGGTCAACATGCGCGGCGCCAGGATCGCCCCGAACAGCCGCGGAAAGGTGTAGGCCGAGAGCGACTCGCCCGCCAACCCGGCCGCACCAGGGAACGCCTCGCGGAACTGGCGCCGGCTCTCGTCGAAGCCCGGACCGGTGGGGAAAAGTTCGAAGTCTTGCCCCGCAAGCAGATGCAGCGCGTCTGGAGCAGTCGCCCATGCCACCTCGTTGCCCCGGGAACGCAGGGCCTCGGCCAGCGGACGGAGCGGCAGCAGGTGCCCGGCCCCGCCCGTGGTACAGAAGAGCACGCGCATCGCTGTGTGTGGCGCGCGATCAGTCGGCTGTCAACTTGTACTCTTCGATCACGGCAGCCCAGGTCACAAGCTCGCGGCTGACCGTGGCAGCCAGCTCCTGTGCCGACGAGGACTCAACGGCGATCAGCCGACGCTCAAACTCGGCGCGGACGTCGGGCCGCATCGCTGCGGCGGCGAGTTCCTTCGCGAGACGCGCACGCACCTCGGCTGGGACCTTGGCTGCGGTGTAGACGCCTTGCCAGGTGGGCACGTCGACGCCGGTGAGTCCCGCCTCGGTGAGCGTCGGCACCTCGGGAAGCGTCGAATGGCGCTCGGGCGTCAGCGTGGCCAGCAGGCGCAATGCGCCCGACTTGGCCTGCGGTTGCAGCAGCGACAACGGGCCGAACATGACCTGTACGCGGCCGGCCAGGAGGTCGGGCAGCGCCTGCGCGCCCCCCTTGTACGGAATGCGCGTGAGCTGCACGGATGCCGCCTTCATGAACTGCGCAGCCGCCATGACCTCGCTCGGCGTGCTGGTGGCTACGTTGAGCGATCCCGGATGCTGGCGTGCATATCGAATGAGCTCAGCCACCGTGCTTGCGGGGACGCCGGGGTGCACCGCCAGCCCGAAAGGTACCCTTCCCACTTTGGCCAGCGGCGCGAGCTCCTCCCGCCAGTTGAATGCGGAGCCCTGGACCAGCAGCGGCGCAGCGATCATCGATCCCGGGGCGTACAGCAGGGTATGTCCGTCGGCGGTTGCCGCCGCAGCCTCGCGCGCCGCTACCAGGCCATTGGCGCCAGGCTTGTTCTCCACCGTCACCACCTGGCCGAGTGCCGTGCCCAGCTGCTGCGCAACCTGTCGTGCAATGAAGTCGCTCGGCCCTCCAGGCGGCAACGGCACCAGCATGCGCAAGGGCTTGGTCGGGAAGGCCGCTGGGGCAACGGACTGCGCGGGCGCAGCCGTGTGAAGTGTGAACGCCGCGGTGGCGGCGGCCAGGATCGAACAGATGCGCATCAAGTTCTCCTTGGGTCAGATGAGGGCAAACGAACCGACATTCAGCTGCGTCCAGCGCAACCAGGCGATCGAGACGGCGATGGCGCCGCACATCAGGGCATTGAAGACGTTGACGGCCACCGCGCGGTTCACGCGCTGGCCGTTCTGCTCATGCAGCCACAGGGCCATCGTCACGTTGGCGCCAAGAAAGGTCAGCCAAGTAAACAGCGAATGCTGGTCAGCTCCGCTGCTCTGCTGGATCGCCCACAGCGTAGGCAGGTACGCGACGATGCGAAGGCTATTGAAGAGCGCGAAGGCACCGGACAGCAGCGTCAGGTTGCGCGACGAAGGCGCGGAAGTGGTGGCGGTGGCGGTGGCGGGGGCGGTGGCGGTGGCGGTGGCGGTGGCGGTGGCGGTGGCGGTGGCGCCGAGCGTGACTGCATTCATATGCGTGCTCCGGTGTGTCAATGGGTCTCACTTTAGGAGTTGCGACGCACGCGCGAAAGCCTTTGGCAGGCACAGCGCGCTACAACCAAAAGTTAAGATGCCGCAGGGAGTGCGCACACAATGGACAAGCTCCGTGCCCTGAACTACTTCGTCTTGGCGGCCGAGGAAGGCAGCTTTTCGGCTGCTGCGCGACGCTTTGAAGTCAGCGTGCCAGCGGTCAGCAAGTTAGTAACGGCGCTCGAGCAAGAACTGGGCATCAAGCTGCTCGAACGCAGCACACAGGGGCTGGCTCTGACGTCGCACGGTTCACAGTACTTGGAAACCTGCGCACCTCTGCTGGCCCAGCTGGCCGACGCGGATCGCGCATTGACCGGCCCCGCCGCACGACTTGCGCGCACCCTGGTGATCGGTGCGCCGGCACTGTTGTCGAGGGTGCTCCTGGTCCCCGCGCTGCCGTTGTGGCACGAGCGGCATGCCCGCGTGCACATCGACCTGCGAACCGTCGACTCCCTGACCATCAAGGAAGCCGATGCACGAGGGGTCGACGTGCTCGTCGCATTGGGGTGGCCCGGCAGCGTGGACCTCGTGCAGCGGCAATTGGCGCAGAGCCGGCTGATCGTCTGCGCCAGTCCGACCTACTGGCGCTGCCACGGTGTGCCG
>JAYSYB010000049.1:0-7559 GCA_043716775.1 Rubrivivax sp. | reverse complement strand
GACGCGCTGGCCTGGCTGCTGCGCTCGCGGCGGCTGCTGGCCGAAGGCTTCGCCAGTGCCGATGCGTTCGAGGCCTGGCTGAACGATTACAGCGCCCCCGGCCGCGCACCCTGGCCAACTGCACCGGCCTGCCTGGTGCTGGACGTGCGCATGCCAGGCACCAGTGGCCTCGTGCTGTTCGAGCGGCTGGTCGAACGCGGCCTGCTGGACTTGTTGCCCGTCATCTTCCTCACAGGGCACGGCGACGTGCCGATGGCGGTGGCCGCCGTCAAGCAAGGCGCCTTCGACTTTTGCGAGAAGCCGTTTTCCAACAATGCGCTGGTGGACCGAGTCGAACTGGCTTTGCAGCGCAGCGCCCACGCCTTGCTGGAACGCCGCAGCCACCAAACCCTGCAGCGCGCGCTGGCCGACCTGACCGAGCGCGAACGCGAGGTCATGCGGCTCGTGGTGGACGGTAGACCCAACAAGCTGATCGCCGATGAACTGGGCATCAGCGTGCGCACGGTGGAAGTGCATCGCGCGCGTGTCTTCGACAAGATGGAAGTCAAGAGCGCTGTCGAATTGGCCAACCGCCTGGCCAGCGGGGAGCGGCGCTAGATGCCTGGGACACGGAGTGCGCCCGTGGGCGAATTCGAGCTCATCACCCGCCACTTCACGCGGCCCGGCCGCAGCGCTGCCGGCACCGTCGCGCTGGGTGTGGGTGACGACTGTGCGCTGCTGCACCTGCGACCCGGCATGCAGCTGGCGGTGTCATGCGACATGCTGGTGGAAGGCCGCCACTTCCTGTCTACCGTGGCGCCAGAGCGCCTGGGCCACAAGGCGCTGGCCGTCAACTTGAGTGACCTTGCAGCCTGCGGCGCAGAGCCGCTGGCCTTCACGCTGGCGCTGGCGCTGCCGCGCGGCGACGACCGTTTTGCCGCCGGCCTGGCACAGGGTCTTTTTGCGCTTGCGGACGCGCAAGGCGTTGAACTGGTCGGTGGTGACACCACGGCCGGGCCGCTGAACCTGTGCATCACCGTCTTCGGGCAGGTGCCGCCGGGTCAGGCACTCTTGCGCAGTGGGGCGTGCGTGGGGGACGAGCTGTGGGTGAGCGGACTGCTCGGCGACGCACGGCTGGCGCTGGAAGTCTTTCGCGGCCGCGTCAGCTTGCAAGGCGACGCCTTCGAGCGCGCGCGCCAGGCGATGGAACTGCCGCAGCCGCGCGTGGCGCTGGGCCTTGCGCTGCGCGGCGTCGCCAGCAGCGCCATTGACCTGAGCGACGGCCTCGTGGGTGACCTGGGCCATGTGCTGCGGCGCTCTGGGGTAGCGGCGCGCGTCGATGTGGATGCACTGCCGCGCAGCGCCGACCTGGCAGCGCAGCCGCTGGCGCTGCAGCACGAATGCCTCCTGGCCGGCGGCGACGACTACGAATTGCTGTTCACCGCAGCGCCTGCGCGCCACGCCGACGTGCTGGCCGCCGGGCGCCAGGCCGGTGTGGCGGTGACGCGCTGCGGGGTGATCACTGCGGGTGCTGGGGTTGGGCTTGGGGTTGGGCTTGGGCTTGTGATCGTGGACGGCGCAGGCCGCGTGCTCAACGTGCCGATGCGCGGCTTCGACCACTTCGCCTGATGGCTGCCACCTTTGCCCCAAGCAACGCGCCCACACGCGCCAGTTTTGCCTTCATGCGGCGCCACCCTGCGCGCTGGCTGGCCTTCGGTTTTGGCAGCGGCCTGTCTCCCAAGGCACCCGGCACCGTGGGCACGCTGTGGGCGTGGGCCGCGTTCCTGGTGCTCAGCCGCTGGCTTGGGGCCGCGCAATGGGGCTGGCTGATCGCAGCCGGTCTGGTCGTAGGCTGGTGGGCCTGCACGCGCACGGCGCAGCACATGGGCACGGCCGACCCCGGCGCCATCGTCTGGGACGAGGTGCTGGCTTTCTGGATCGTGCTGTGGCTGCTGATGCCCGCGCCCTGGTGGGCGCAGGCGCTGGCCTTCGGCCTCTTCCGCTGCTTCGACGCCGCCAAGCCCGGGCCCGTGGGCTGGGCCGACCGGCACTTCAAGCTGCAGCCGGGGCAGGCCATCGGTTGGCGCCAAGGCTTCGGCATTCTGTTTGACGACCTGGTGGCGGCGCTGTGCACGCTGCTGGTGATGGCGGTCTTGATGGCCGTCTTTATGGCATTCGGGATGCGGCTATGGACATCCTGAACTTTGAACCCGAAGTCTTGAAGCTGGCCGACGCCCTGCGCCGCCGCGGCTGGATGCTGGCAACTGCCGAAAGCTGCACCGGCGGCCTGATCGCCGCCGCCTGCACCGCCCTGGCGGGGTCGAGCGACTGGTTCGAGCGCGGCTTCGTCACCTACAGCAACGACGCCAAGGCGCAGATGCTGGGCGTGGACGCGGCACTCATCACAAGCGACGGTGCGGTCAGTGAAACCGTGGCGCGGGCGATGGTGCAGGGCGCGCTGAGGCATTCACGGGCCACGCTGGCTGTCGCCGTCACCGGCATCGCCGGCCCGGGCGGTGCGGTGCCCGGCAAACCGGTAGGCACCGTCTGGCTGGCCTGGGGCAGCGCGCAGCAGGTGCAGGTCGAACGCCTGCAACTGGACGGCGACCGCGACGCCGTGCGCGGCGCCACGGTGGCCGCCGCGTTGCAGCGCCTGTTGCAGGCGGCTGCGGCATGAACCTGCTGCTCTGCGGCGACTTGAGTGCTGACGAACGAAATGAGTGGCAGCAGGCGCTGTCTGCCGCCATGCCCGAAGCGCGCTGGCTCGACGGGGCCGCTGCCCGCGCCGCGCCAGCCAGCGTGCACGCCGCCGTGGTCGCCAACCCGCCGCCCGGCACGCTGCAGGGCCTGCCCGCGCTGCGCTTGATCCAGAGCCTGTGGGCCGGTGTGGACCGCCTGCTGGCCGACAGCACGCTGCCCGCCGGCGTGCCCATCGCGCGCATGGTGGACCCGGCCATGAATGCCGCCATGGCAGAGACCGCGCTGTGGGCCGTGCTGTCCCTGCACCGCGGCTTCTTCGCTTATGCGCAGCGCCAGCGCCGGCGCGAATGGCAGGTCCACCGCCAGCGCCGGGCCGATGAGATGCGGGTGCTGATGCTGGGCCAGGGCCAGATGGGCCGTGCTGCTGCCGCGCGCATTGCGCAGCAGGGTTACACGCTCAGCACCTGGCGCCGTGACGGCAGCGCGTTGCCGCCGCTGCTGGCGCAGGCCGACATCGTGGTCAACCTGCTGCCGCTGACGGACGACACGCGCGGCTTGCTGGACGCAGATTTTTTCTCGGCATTGCCGCCGGACGCCAGCGTGGTGAACCTGGCACGCGGCGCGCACGTGGTCGATGCTGACCTGCTGGCAGCGCTGGACAGCGGCCACCTGCGGCACGCGGTGCTGGATGTCTTCCACGTCGAGCCGCTGCCGGCCGATCACCCCTATTGGCTGCATCCTCGCGTGACACTGTTGCCCCACGCTGCGGCTGGCACAGACCCCCGAAGCGCGGCAGTGGTGGCGGTCGCCAACCTGCGCGCCTGCCGCGATGGCGGTCACATCCAGCACCTGGTGGAACGTCGTCGAGGCTACTGACTGAAAAAGTTATGCCCGCAGCGCCAGCCGCGGCGCGTTGCGGCCCTTCGCCGCGCTGACTTCCAGCATCGCCAGCATCCAGCGCCGCAGTGCGGCCCAGGGATCAAACGGCCAGTCGGGGTGCTTCAGCCCTTTGGCAACGCCGTCGCAGATGCTCGCCGCGTCCAGCAGGTAGGCGACTTGGTGGACGGCAAAGAGCGGCAGCACACGCTCAAGCATTTTCTCCTTCTGACCCCACACGCCCGCACTCTTGATCGCCATCGGCAGCGGCTTGCCACTCAGCAGCGCAGCGTGCGCGCGGGCCACGGCGCGGATGTCTTCGGCCAGCGCCCAGTGCACGCGCACGGCGGCTTCGCCTTCGGCCTGCAGGCCGTCCAGCACGCGCAGCGCGCGCGCGGTCTGGCCGGCCCAGATGGCATCGCTGAGCTTGCCCACGTCGTAGCGGGCGACGTTGAGCACGGCGGACTGAACCTGCTCGAAACTCAGTTCACCGGCTTCGTGCAGCAGCGCCAGCTTCTGCAGCTCCTGGTGCGCGGCCAGCAGGTTGCCTTCGATGCGGTCGGCAAAAAACGCGAGTGTTCTTTGGCCTTCTTCGCCGTCGCGCACGCGCTGGTTCTGGCGCGCCAGGCGTTGCGCCAGCCAGGCCGGCAGCGCGTGGCGGGCCAGCGTTTCCACACGCAGCGTGACACCGGATGCGTCCAGTGCGTTGAACCATGCGGCCTTGGCTTGTGCGTATTCAAGCTTGGGCAGCGTGACGAGGGTCAACACGTCTGCGGGCAAGCGGTTGCAATAACGCTGCAGGGCATCAGAGCCGTCCTTGCCGGGCTTGCCACTGGGGATGCGGATCTCGATCAATTGGCGTTCTGCAAAGAGGCTCAAGGCCTGCGCCGCGCCGAGCACCGCACTCCAGTCGAAATGCGCGCCGCTGACGGTGAAGACCTGGCGTTCGCTGTAGCCGGCGGCGCGCGCTGCAGCGCGGATGGCGTCGGCCGCTTCCTGCGCCAGCAGCGGCTCGTCGCCGTGGATCGTGTAGAGCGGCCGCAGGCCGCGTGCCAGTGCGGCGTCAAGCTGTTCGGGGCGCATCTGCACAGGGCTTGAAAACCTGCGCTACACCGTCACGGCGGCCAGGCGCCGCAACACTTGCGCGACGATGTCGGACTGCATTTCGCGGAAGAGTTCGGTCTCTTCATGTTCCTTGGCCAGGGCTGCAGTTTCGCTGTAGCTCAGATCACGCTGCACCAGCAGTTCTGCGCGCGGAATCAGTTCACGACCACCCGGCGTGCGGGCGCGGAAGTTGAACTTCAGGCGCAACTGCAGTTCACGCACCTGTGCTGCGGCGGTGGACGCAACCACGCTCTTTTCGCGCACGTCATCCAGCGCTTGCAAGACGACTTCGGCCTTGTCGGGCGCGTCGAGCACGGGAATCTGCTTCTGCAACTGGCGCTTGAGTTCATCGGCCAGTGGCGAACGGCGCGCGAAGCCGACGAGCGCAATGCTGCTGAAGGACACGCGGGCGGGCTGGCGCAGGTCGAAGCCGCAACCGTGCAATCCGCCAGACATGCCAGACATGCCTCCGGCCAGCGCCAGCAGCACAAGGCGTCGATCAGACGACCCATCAGACGACCCCATCAGACGACCACATTCACGAGCCGACCCGGCACCACCACCACCTTCTTTGCCGGCTTGCCTTCGCTGAAGCGCGCAAATTCGGGTGACGCCAGCGCCGCCGCTTCGATGGCTGCGCGGTCTGCCGTGGCGCTGACGCGGATGGCACCCCGCAGCTTGCCGCTGACCTGCAGCACGAGTTCGATCTCGTCCTGCAGCAGCGCGTCTTCGTCCACCACCGGCCAGGGCGCCTGGATGATCTCGCCGTGCTGCTCGGCAAATCCCATCGCCTGCCACAACGCGTGCGTGATGTGCGGCGCCGCCGGGTACAGCGTGCGCAGCAGGATGCCAAAGGCTTCTTGCAGCGCTGCGGCGTCGCCACCCTGCAGCTTGGCGTCGTCGATGGCGTTGAGCATCTTCATCGCGCCCGACACCACGGTGTTGTATTGCAGCCGGTCGTAGTCGTGGCTGACTTGGCGCAGCAGCAGATGCATGTCGCGCCGCAGCGTGGCGGCTGCGGGCGTCAAACCCTCGAATGTGGTGGCGGGTGTTTCCGGCAACGTCGTCATCAGCGGCTGCACCCGCACGCCCGCCGCCCACAGCCTGCGCAGAAAGCGAAAGGAGCCCTCGGCGCCGGAATCCGACCAGGCCGCGCTCTGGTCGGGCGGGCCGGCAAACATCGTGAACACGCGCGCCGTGTCGGCGCCGAACCTGGCAATGATGTCCTTCGGCTCGACGACGTTGTTCTTGCTCTTGGACATTTTTTCGATGCCACCCAACATCACCGGCAGCCCGTCGGCGCGCGCAGTGGCGCCGGTGGGGTGGCCCTTGTCGTCGTAGCGCACCTCGACTTCGCTGGGGTAGAACCAGCGCCGTTTTTCCACGTTGTTTCCGCTGGCCTCTTCGCGGTAGAAACTTTCGTTCAACAGCATGCCCTGCGTGAACAGGTTGGTGAAGGGTTCGCTGAAGCTGACCAGGCCCAGGTCGCGCATCGCTTTGGTCCAGAACCGCGCATACAGCAAGTGCAGCACGGCGTGTTCGATGCCGCCGATGTACTGGTCCATCGGCATCCAGTAGTCGTTGCGCTTGTCCACCATGGCGTCGTCGCTGCCGGGGCAGGTGTAGCGCATGTAATACCAGGCGCTGTCGACAAAGGTGTCCATGGTGTCGGTCTCGCGCCGTGCGAGCTTGCCACACTGGGGGCAGGCCACGTTCAGGAACGACGCGCAGTGCTGGAGCGGATTGCCGCTGCCGTCGGGCACCAGGTCTTCGGGCAGCAGGACGGGCAGGTCTTTTTCGGGCACCGGCAGGCTGCCACATGTGTCGCAATGGATGATCGGTATCGGCGTGCCCCAGTAGCGCTGGCGGCTGATGCCCCAGTCGCGCAGGCGCCAGGTGGTTTTCTTCTCACCGAGCTTCAGCGTCTGCAGCGCTGCAGCGATGGCGTCCACCGCCACCTTGTGGTGCAGGCCGCTGAAGTTGCCGCTGTTGATGGTGATGCCGCGCTGCTTGTCGGCGTACCAGTCCTGCCAGTGGTCGTAGCTGAAGTGTTCACCGTCAATGTGCACGACTTGCAGGATGTCAATGTGGTACTTCTTGGCGAAGGCAAAGTCGCGTTCGTCGTGCGCCGGCACGCCCATCACCGCGCCGTCGCCGTAAGTCATGAGCACATAGTTGCCGACCCACACCGGCACGGTGTCGCCCGTGATCGGGTGTTTGACGGTCATGCCCAGCGGCAGGCCGGCCTTTTCGCGCAGCGCGAGTTCGGCTTCGGTGGTGCCGCCCTTTTTGCACTCTTGTATGAAGGCGGCCAGCTTCGGGTTCCTCTTGGCAGCAAACGCGGCCAGCGGGTGTTCGGGTGCGACGGCGCAGAAGGTCGCGCCCATCAGCGTGTCGATGCGCGTCGTGAAGACGTGCAAGAACCCGTCCTGTATCAGCTGACCGTCGTCGCCCTGGATTTGATGCGTGAAGGCAAAGCGCACGCCTTCGCTCTTGCCGATCCAGTGTTCCTGCATCAGCCGCACGCGTTCTGGCCAACCTTCCAGGTAGTGCGGGTGCGTGGTGTCGTTGACGCCGGCCAGCAACTCCTCGGCATAGTGCGTGATGGCCAGGTAGTAGCCCGGAATCTCGCGCTTTTCAACGATGGCGTTGCTGCGCCAGCCGCGGCCGTCCACCACCTGCTCGTTCGCCAGCACGGTCTGGTCGACGGGGTCCCAGTTGACGATCTGCGTCTTCTTGTAGGCGATGCCCTTTTCCAGCATCTTCAAAAAGAACCACTGGTTCCACTTGTAGTAACTCGGGTCACAAGTGGCGAGTTCACGGCTCCAGTCAAAGGCCAGCGACAGCGGCTTCATCTGCGCCTTCATGTCGGCGATGTTGGCGCGCGTCCACTGCGCCGG
>JAYSYB010000480.1:0-11345 GCA_043716775.1 Rubrivivax sp. | reverse complement strand
CTGGCGCCCACCGCGCCCATGGTGGACGTGCTGCTGGCATCGGGCGACGCGCTGAGGGCCCAATTGGGCCACCACCTGGGTCATGGTGCCGCGCCGGTGGACACGGCAGACCTGATGGCAGCGATGCGTCAACTGGCCAACGGCCCGGCGGCTGTGATGGCTCCGTCTGCGGCCGCAGGACGCACCGACGCTTCGGCACCCGGTGCACTGGCTGACCTTGAAGCGCCCGCAGTGCCAGCGCTTCGCGCACTTCAACTGACCGTCGGCCCGCTGCCTGACCCTGCCGCCGCCGACAGCCTGGTGGAACTCTTCGAGGAGATCACCGACCTCGGCACCATCGAAGCGCTGGAGACTGGCCGCAACGGCGACGGCGTGCGCCGCTTCAAGGTTCACACGACCTCGTCGGACAACGACCTCTACGACCTCTTCAGCTTCCACGTCGCGCGTGAACACGTGCGCCTGGCACCGCTGGCTGATGAACACGGCTTTCATGCCGACGCCCCCTTGGCCTTGAAAGCGGCACCCGCCACGCGCCCTGAAAAGACCACCATGGCGCCTGAGTCCAGCACGCTGCGTGTGTCGGTGGAAAAGATCGACCAGCTCATCAACCTGGTGGGTGAACTCGTGATCACGCAGGCCATGCTGGCGCAGAACAGCAAGGACGCGGGCACGGCGCTGCACACGCCAATGGCCAGCGGCCTGGCCGACCTGGAACGCAACACGCGCGACCTGCAGGAAGCCGTGATGGGCATCCGGATGATGCCCATGAGTCTGGTGTTCAACCGCTTCCCCCGCATGCTGCGCGACCTGGCCGGCAAGCTCGACAAGAAGGTGGAACTGGTGCAGGTGGGCGAAGCCACCGAACTGGACAAGGGCCTGGTGGAAAAGATCACCGACCCACTGACGCACCTGGTGCGCAACAGCTGCGACCACGGCATTGAGCAGCCCGCAGAGCGCCTGGCCAAGGGCAAGCCCGAGCACGGCACCCTTACGCTGACTGCCACCCACCAGGGCGGCAGCATCGTCATCGAGGTGCGCGACGACGGCAGGGGCCTGAACCGCGCCAAGCTGTTGGCCAAGGCGCGTGAACGCGGCCTGGAAGTGTCGGATGCGATGAGCGACAGCGAGGTCTACGGCCTCATCTTCGCGCCCGGCTTCAGCACCGCCGATGTTGTCAGCGATGTGTCCGGCCGCGGGGTCGGCATGGACGTGGTGAAGAAGAACATCACCGCCCTGGGCGGCACGGTGGAGATCGACTCCACCGAGGGCTGCGGCATGTCGGTGCGCGTGCGGCTGCCACTCACCTTGGCCATCATGGATGGCATGAGCGTGGGCGTGGGTGACGAGTGCTACATCCTGCCGCTGTCCAGCGTGGTGGAGTCGCTCCAGGTCCGCGAAGGCATGCTCAAGACCATCGGCGGCAGCGGCTGCGTGGTCGAAGTGCGCGACGAATACATGCCGGTGGTGAGCCTGCAAAAGGTCTTCAACGTGCCGCGTTTCGACCTTGAGGTCGGCCGCAACATCAGCCGCAACCCCAGCCACAACACCAGCGACATCATGGTCGTCGTGGAAGCCGAAGGCGGCCGCGTCGCCCTGCTGGTGGACGCACTGCTGGGCCAGCAGCAGGTGGTCGTGAAGAACCTGGAAAGCAACTACCGCCGCGTTGACGACGTGTCGGGCGCCACGATCATGGGTGACGGCCGCGTGGCGCTGATCCTGGACGTGGCTTCGCTGATCCGCCGCTCACGGCATTGACCGGCCCTGGCCCTGCTCCCCGGTCCTCGTCTCCCTCCGCCCTACCTTCCTCGAAAGACACCGCATGCCCTCAACCCTTTCCACCCGCCAGCGCACCGCGCTCGTGTCGGTGTTGCTTGTCGCCGGTGAGGCCAGCGTGATCGCCGGCATCTTCCTGGGCTGGTCGGCTGCGGTGGTCATCAGTGCCAGTGCGGCCTGCCTGGTGACGGCGATGCTGGTCGTCCTGACCGGCAGTGCCGCGATCCACTCCTTTCTTGCCGTCCTCACGTCGCACACACAGCGCATGGCCGAAGGCAACCTGACGCTGAACATCCCCGCGCAGGGCAGCGCCGACTGCAGCGAAGCCCTGCAGTCGCTGCAAGCGCTGCAGGTGGCGCTGCGGCAGACGCTGGGGTCGATTCGCGGCGGTGCGGACGGGGTGTCGGTGGCGGCGCGCGAAATTGCCACTGGCAACGCCGACCTCAGCAATCGCACAGAACAGACCGCCACCAACCTGCAGCGGGCGGCCAGTTCCATGGCCCAGCTCACCGGCACCGTCAACCAGACGGCGGAGTCGGCGCGTACCGCGAATCAGCTTGCAAGCTCGGCCAGTGAAGTGGCGGCGCGCGGCGGCAACGTGGTGGCGCAGGTGGTCAGCACCATGAACGAGATCAACACCGCGTCGAAGAAGATCGCCGACATCATCGGCACGATTGACGGCATCGCCTTCCAGACCAATATCCTGGCGCTGAACGCTGCCGTCGAAGCCGCCCGCGCCGGCGAACAGGGCCGCGGCTTTGCGGTGGTGGCCAGCGAAGTGCGCAGCCTGGCGCAGCGCAGCGCCGAGGCTGCGCGCGAGATCAAGACGCTCATCGGCGCCAGCGTCGACAAGGTGGCGTCGGGTTCACGCCTGGTGCAGGACGCCGGCAACACGATGGGCGAGATCGTGGCCAGCGTGCAGCGCGTGACCGACATCATTGGCGAGATCAGCGCCGCAGCGGCCGAGCAGAGCTCGGGCATCGGCCAGATCAACGGCGCCGTCATGCAGCTCGACCAGATGACGCAGCAGAACGCCGCGCTGGTGGAAGAGAGTGCAGCCGCAGCCGATTCGCTGCAGCAGCAGTCGCGCCGCCTGGCCGACACGGTGGCCACGTTCCGCATCGGTGGCGAGACTCCGGGTGCGATTGACGGTGCGAGCCATGACATCCACGCCTCGGCGCCAGCGCCAGCGTCAGCGCACAAGATGGCGGCGCAGGTCACCATTCGGCGAGCGCGCGGCCCGCGCGCCGCCGAGGTATCGGCCCCGGGACAGCGCGGCGCCAAGCCTGCTGCATCCGCCACGCCCGGCAACCCATCGGCCACCACCACGGCCCCCAAAGCGACCGCGGGCGCAGATGCAGACTGGGAAAGCTTCTGATGCCACACAGGTCTCAGCACCGCTCACCGGGCGCCGATAACAAAACATCGGCCGCATGGCCCGCACCCTTGGCCCACATCCACCGCTTGCTGATTCAAGGACACCAAGGACACCCATGGAGATGATCTCTGAAGCCAGCCACGTCGCCCGCCATGAAGCCGCACGCGCACTGTCTGCGGGTGAGCCTGGCGGCGCACAAAGTGCCGCCAGCCGCACCGCGCAGAGCGGCGAATTCCTGACCTTCCGCCTGGGGGCCGAGGAATACGGCATTGACATCCTGCGCGTGCAGGAAATCCGCTCCTATGAGCAACCGACGCGCATTGCCAATGCCCCGCCCTTCATCAAAGGCGTGGTGAATCTGCGCGGCGTGATCGTGCCCATCATCGACCTGCGCCTGAAGCTGGGTTGTGAGACGGCCGACTACAACACCTTCACCGTCGTCGTCGTGCTCAACGTGCGCGGGCGGGTCGTGGGCGCGGTGGTGGATTCGGTGTCCGACGTGCTGGAACTCAGGCCTGAACAGATCAAGCCGTCGCCGGACCTGCATTCGTCGGTGGATGCCGGCTTCATCACCGGCATCGGCACCGTCAAGAGCGGCAAGGCCAACCATGGAGAAGGCGGCGAGCGCGACCGCATGCTGATCCTGATGGACATTGAAGGCTTGATGAGCAGCGCCGACATGGGGCTGGTCAACCGCTGAGACGGCCTGCGCTGGTTTTTACCCGCAGGCCACCCGGCCCGCTACACCGCGCCGGCCCGGCGCAGCGTGTCCAGCACTGGGCTGCGCAGCACTTCACGCAGCCCCCACCAGCCCGCCGCCAGCGCCAGCAGCGCACCCGCCACCATGCCCACCAGCGGCACCCAGGGCGACGGGTTCCAGGTGAATTCAAACGCATAACGCGCCAAGAGCCAACCCACGGCCACCGCCGCGATGGATGCCAAGAGACCCGCCAGTGCGCCCACACCCAAAAGTTCAGCGCGCTGCACCTGGCCCAGCAGGCGGCCGCTGGCGCCCAGGGCCCGCATGATCGCGAATTCACGCGCGCGCACGTCCCGCGTGGCGGTGATGGCCGAGAACAGCACCACCAGCCCGGCCAGCAGCGTGAAGCCGAACAGGAATTCCACCGCGCGGATTACCTGGTCCAGCACACGCTGCACCTGGCCGATGCTGGCCGAGACGTCGATGTTGGTGATGTTGGGGAAGTCGCGGCTTAACTGGTTGTCAAAGCTCAGTGCGCCTTTGACCGAGCCCGGCACCGAAGCCCGCACCGCAGGCGGAGCGTGGAAGGCGCTGATGTAGCTGATGGGCAGCTCAGGCATGGCTGAACGCGGGAACAGGACGAAGAAGTTCACGCGCATCGAACCCCAGTCCACCTTGCGCAGGGTGGTGATGCGCCCTTCCTGCAACTGGCCGCCAAAGTCAAAGCGCATGGTGTCGCCCAGCTTCAGGTTGAATTCGGTCGCCAGGCCCTCTTCCACCGACAGGCCGCCGGCTTCGTCGGCGACCCAGCGGCCCTGGACAACTTCGTTGTGTTCAGGCGCGGTGGCCGTGTGGCTGATGTTGAATTCACGCTCGGCCAGCCTGGCTGCGCGTTCGCCAGCGAAGCTCTGCGCCGTCACCGCAGCGCCGTTGATGGCCACCAGCCGGCCGCGCATCATCGGGTACCAGTCGTAGCGTGTGATGCCAGCTGCCGCCAGGCTCTGCTTGAAGGGTTCGGCCTGTTCGGGCTGCAGGTTGATGACGAAGCGGTTGGGCGCATCCGGCGGCGTGGCCTGGCGCCAACTGCTGATGAGGTCGGTGCGCAGCAGCACCAGCAGCACCAGCGCCAGGAGGCCCACCGCCAGCGCACTGACCTGCAGCACCGCGAAGGCGGGCCGCGCCGCGATCTGCCGCGTGGCCAGCACCAGCCAGCGCGGCGCGCGGCTTTCGGGCACGGCGCGCTTCAGCAGCATCACCGCCAGCCACGACAAAAGCGCGAAGACGGCAATGGCAGCGGCAAAACCGCCCACCGCAATCGCACCCAATTTGATGTCCGACGACACTGCCAGCAAGAGCCCGACAAAGCCGCCTGTGCCAGCCAGCAGCACACCCACCGAAGCCGCCTTCAAGCCGCCCACATCGCGCCGGATCACCCGCAGCGGCGGCACCCGCGCCAACTGCAGCACCGGCGGCAGGCCAAAGCCCAGCAGCAGCGTCATGCCCACGCCGATGCCGAACAGAGCAGGCCACGGCCCGGGTGGCGGCAGTTGCGCATCCACCAGGCCGGCCAGCAGCCAGACGAAGACAAAGTGCACCGTCAGGCCGATCAGCACGCCGACAGAACTGGCCAGCAGGCCCACCAGGCCGAACTCCAGCGTGTAGGCGCCCGCAATGCGGCGCTGCGACAGGCCCAGCACGCGCAGCATGGCGCAGTCATCCAGGTGGCGCTGCGCAAAGTCGCGCGCCGCAATGCCCACCGCCACAGCGGCCAGCAGCGCCGCCAGCAGCGCCACGAGGTTCAGGAACTTTTCGGCGCGGTCCAGTGTCTGGCGCATCTCGGGCCGGCCGGTCTGCAGCGAAGAAACACGAACGCCGCGCAGGGGCACGGCCTTGATCTGCGCTTCGGTCCAATCGACAAAGCCGCGCACCACAGCGTCACCACGGGCCACCGCCCAGCCGTCGGGCGCGGCCACGGCCAGGCTGTAGTTGACGCGGCTGGCGGGCTGGATCAACGCGGTTGCGGGCAGGTCGGCCACGTTCAACATCACGCGCGGGGCGAAGGTTGAAAAGCCCGCGCCGCGGTCGGGTTCGATGACGATGATGCGGGCGATCTTCAACGTCGCGTCGCCCAGCAGCAGCGGGTCGCCGACCTGCAGTTGCAGCGCATCCAGCAAGGCCGCATCGACCCACACCGTGCCGGGTTCTGGCGCGGCGGCCACCATCTGCAGCGGCGTGCCGGGCCCCGCCAGCAGTTGCAGCTTGCCCCGCAGTGGGTAGGCGCTGCTCACCGCCTTGACCGACACCAGGCGCGACGCACCGCCTTTGGCTTCGGGCGCGCGGCCCATGCTGGGGAAGCCCGCATTGGTGGCCACGCGCAGGCCCAGTTCACGCGCCTTGGCCGCAATCTCCGGCGGCGCCGGGCGGTCACTGTTGACAACGGCGTCGCCGCCCAGCAGTTGGCGCGCGTCACGCTGCAGGCCGCTGTTCAGGCGGTCGGCAAAGAAGCCCACCGCCGTCAATGCCGCCACGGCCAGCATCACCGCCACGGCCAGCAGGCGCAATTCACCGGCGCGGAAGTCGCGCAGCGTCTGGCGCCAGGCCAGGGCACGGATAGAAGGGGGGCGCAGCGCGTCGTTCATGGCCGGCACCATAGCCGATGCGAGACGCAGCAACGGGCTGCGCTGCGTTTGGCCACAAAGGCCGCACTGCCGCACTGCCGCACTGCCGCTAGCCGCTTGCCGAGATCGAAGCGCGCCTAAACCCGGCGCGCTTCATGCGCGTGCAACGCACCACCATCGTCAACCTTGACTCGTGGAGTCGATGAAACCCGACGAACAGTCGCAGCTCAGGATCCTGATGGGGGACGGCAGCAAGTTGCTGGCCAACCGCCGCGCGTCCAAGCTGATGCGCGACCAGTCGATCTGAAGGCGCACGCGCGACGGCGGCTTTGTGCCGGGTCGGCGATCGTGGCGTTTTGCGTGGCGTTTTGCGTGGCGTTCAGCATGACCCTCAGCGCGGCACCAGCCTGGGCTGGCCTTCGTGGTCGATGGCGACATAGGTCAGGTCGGCCTCGGTCACCTTCACCACATGCAGGTTGGCCGGATTCCGTTCGGCATAGACCTCCACGTGCACGCGGATGCTGGTGTTGCCGATGCGCGTGATGCGGGCATAGAAACTCAGCAAGTCACCCAGGCTCACCGGCTGCTTGAAGACAAACTCGTTCACCGCCACAGTGGCAATGCGGCCCTTGGCAATGCGGCTTGGCAGCACCGCGCCGGCCAGGTCCACCTGGGCCATGATCCAGCCGCCGAAAATGTCGCCGTTGGCGTTGACGTCGGCCGGCAGCGGCATCACGCGCAGCACCAGTTGCGAGCCATCACTCAGGGTCGGTGGCGCCATGGTTGGCCCAAAGACGGGGCCAGGGTCGGGCTTCTGGTCGGGCTTCTGATCGGGCGTGGACATCGGGCTTCCTCGAAGGGCTTTGCAGAGGCACGGCGACAATCGAACGATGTCACCCCACTCTGCTGTACCCGCCACTGTAGCGGCCCCCGCCAGCATTGCCGGCACCGTGCCGCCGCCCCGTTCCGACTGGGGAACCCTGGCCAAGCTGCTGCCTTACCTGTGGCGCTACCGCTGGCGGGTGGGCATTGCGCTGGCCTTCCTGATCGCGGCCAAGATGGCCAATGTGTCGGTGCCAGTGCTGCTGAAGTACCTGATCGACGCGCTGTCCATCAAGCCCGGCGACCCGACCGCACTGCTGGTGGTGCCGGCCGGGCTGCTGCTGGCTTATGGCGCGCTGCGGCTGACGACATCGCTCTTCACCGAATTGCGCGAGCTGATCTTCGCCAAGGCCACCGAAGGCACGGCGCGCAGCATCAGCCTGCAGGTGTTTCGCCACTTGCATGCGCTGAGCCTGCGCTTTCACCTGGAACGCCAAACCGGCGGCATGACACGCGACATCGAACGCGGCACCCGCGCCGTGCATTCGCTGATCTCGTATTCGCTGTACAGCATCGTGCCCACACTGATCGAGGTGACGATGGTGCTCACACTCTTGGCGGTGAAGTTCGACGCCTGGTTTGCCTGGATCACGATCGCGGCGCTGGTGTTCTACATCAGCTTCACGATCACCGTCACCGAGTGGCGCACCAAGTTCAGGAAGCAGATGAACGAGCTGGATTCGACGGCGCATTCACGTGCCATCGATTCGCTGCTGAACTACGAAACGGTGAAGTATTTCAACAACGAAGACTTCGAGGCCAGGCGCTATGACGAGAACCTGGAAAAACTGCGCCGCGCCGCACTCAAGAGCCAGAGCACGCTGAGCCTGCTGAACACCGGGCAGCAGTTGATCATTGCCGCCGCGCTCATCGCCATGCTGTGGCGCGCCACTGTCGGCGTGGTCGAAGGGCGCATGACGCTGGGTGACCTGGTGATGGTGAATGCTTTCATGATCCAGCTCTACATCCCGCTGAACTTTCTGGGTGTGATCTACCGCGAGATCAAGCAGGCGCTGACCGACCTGGACAAGATGTTCACGCTGCTGGAACGCAACCGCGAAGTGGATGACGTGCCCGGCGCGCAAGCGCTAATAGTGACGGCGGGCCACGTGCGCTTCGACCACGTGAGTTTTGCGTATGACCCCGCAAGGCCGATCCTGCAGGACGTGAGCTTCGACATTCCGCCGGGCAAGACGGTCGCCATCGTCGGCCCTTCGGGTGCGGGCAAGAGCACGCTCGCGCGGCTGCTCTACCGCTTCTATGACATCAACGCAGGCGCCATCACCATCGACGGGCAAGAGCTGCGCAGCGTGACGCAAACCAGCCTGCGCGGCGCCATCGGCATCGTGCCGCAGGACACCGTGCTCTTCAACGACACGGTCGAATACAACATCGCCTACGGCCGGCCTGGCGCCAGCCGTGCTGATGTTGAAAGCGCAGCCCGGGCGGCGCACATCCACCACTTCATCAGCGCCACGCCTTTGGGCTACGACACGATGGTGGGCGAACGGGGTCTGAAGCTGTCGGGCGGCGAAAAGCAGCGCGTCGCGATCGCACGCACGCTGCTGAAGAACCCGCCGGTGCTGATCTTCGACGAAGCCACCTCGGCGCTGGACAGTGCGAATGAACGCGCCATCCAGGCCGAATTGCGCGCGGTGTCGCAAGGCAAGACGGCACTGGTCATTGCACACCGGCTCAGCACGGTGGTCGATGCGCACGAAATCGTGGTGCTGGAAGCCGGGCGGGTGGTTGAACGGGGTCCGCATGCGGACCTGCTGGAGCGCGGCGGGCGCTATGCGCAGATGTGGCGGCTGCAGCAGAGCGGGCAGGACAGCTAGGCCAACATCGCCGGCGCGGCGTGGAAGCCGCCGTGCCCCCCCCCCCGCACGTGCGGGACGGGCTATCCCTGCACTTTGGGGCCGCCGGCGGCCGGCGTAGTTGCAAGTACGGATGCCCGTCTGTCAACGCAGGCGAAGACTACTGAGGCGCCGGCGTTGCACGCCAACCCAGTGCGCACCCGTCCGTTTCATCCTGGGAGCCGCGCCATGAAATCCGATCACCCCGCCCGCGCCACACTTCGCTTGACGGCCCTGGCCGTCGCTGCAGCGGCACTGATGGCGGGCAGCGAAGCGCTCGCGGTAATCAGCACCACGGGCGCTGTTGGCACCAGCCCGGCCGGTACCGCGCTGGGGCCCGGTGACACCTTGCTGCCGGCCGTGTCGGTGCGGGTGGGTGACGCTGCGGTGGGTTCGCTCTTGATGAATGGCGGCTCGTTCATGCAGCTGGCCAATCTGCGTTTTGGCAGTGGCGGCACGGGCCAGGGCAGCGCGGTGCTTGCAGGCACCGGCACGCAGCTGGAACTGCTGGGCGACGGCATGGGGGCGCAAACCCAGCGGTTGATCGTGGGTGACTTTGGCGTGGGCCATGTCACGGTGTCCGCCGGGGCTTTGCTGCGCAGCACACAGACGGCGGCGTGCCTGGTGCAGTTTCGCTATTGCGACAGTTTCGTAGGCGGTGCTGCAGGCGACACGGCCACCCTCACTTTGACGGGCAACGGCACCGTGGGTGACTTCGCCAATGCGCTGTTCGTCGGCCACCCGGGCCTGGCCACCCCGGCACTCAATGGCTACGTGTATGGCGTGCCCGGCGCCACCGTGCAAGCCAACCTGAATGTGCTGGACGGCGCCGTGCTGCGCACCGACCGGGCCCAGGTCGGCACGCGCCAGTGGGACAACGCGAGCACGGGTTTCGAGCGCAGCGTGAACAACGTCAGCGTGGCCGGCGCAGGCTCGCTGTGGCGCGTCACCGGCGGTCAGAGCTGGGATGGCGTCACCGGTGCCACCATCACCATGGCGGCGGGTCTGAGCACTGCGCTGGACCGCTTTGCGGTGTCCAACATCGACATCCGCGACGGCGGTGAGCTGCGCATCGAAGGCCTCAGCGGGCAGAACAATTTCGTCAACCTCAGCGCCGGCGGCCGCACCGACATGGCGGTGCGGGGCAGCACATCGGCGATCAACTTCACGGGCGACGCTGCGGTGCTGCAAGTCGGCCGCAGCCTGGGCAGCGCCAATTTGTCGTTGACCCAGGGTGGCCGGGCGAATGGGGTCTGGTACCTGTCGGTAGGGCGCGACGGCTCGTTTGGCGAACTGTTGATCGACGGCGCCGGCTCACGCCTGCGTGCCGACGCCAGCGGTTCGGTGGCCGCCACCGGGAGCCTGCAAAACGCCGCGGTGGACATTGGCCGCAATGGCACGGGGTCCGTGACCGTCAGCAACGGGGGCCGGCTTGAGCTCCTGGCGGCGGCCCGGGGCGACTTTGCGTTGCAGCTCAGTCTGGGGCGTGGCGCTGCGTCGTCTGGCACGCTGAACATCAGCGGCGCAGGCTCGGTGGTGCAGGTGGCCGCGCAGTCGGCGCTGCCCGGCGGCGGCGCGGCAGAAGCATTCAACCCGCTGGTGCGCATTGGCCGCGACGGCTCGGGCCAGCTCAACGTCACGGCCGGGGCTAAGTTGCTGATCGAGGGGAATGCCGTCTCCACCGTGGCCAACAGCCGCAGCACCAGCCTCTACGTCGGCGGCACCGGCGACACCGTCAACGGCGGCACCGGCGTGGCGCTGGTCAGTGGCCTGGGGTCCGAAATCCGGCTCACCGGCAGCGACACTTTCATCGGCGTGGGCTTGGGGCCGCAGAGCAACGGTCAGCTCACAGTGGCCAACCAGGCCACGGTAAGCGCAACAGGCATGAACGTGGGCCGCTCCGGCGGCGTGGGTGTGCTCAGAATCGACAACGCCAGTCTCAATTTTGCCGGTCAACACACCGGCAACCAGCTCAGCGGCGCGTTCTTGAGCATTGGCCGTTCAAGCGGCATCGGTGTGGCCGACGTGGCGAATGGCAGCACAGTGAACCTGGTCAACATGGGCAGCGCGGGCGCGTCCTTGAACCTGGGTGGCATCGGGCCTGGCCCGCTGGGCGAGGGTAGCTTGACGGTCAGCGG
>JAYSYB010000479.1:0-3796 GCA_043716775.1 Rubrivivax sp. | reverse complement strand
TTATGCGGCCGCGCAAAGCCGGTTGACAGTCGACGCACAGGCACAGCGGTCGCCGTGCCACGCCAAAGCAGCGACCGACATTTCTGCACTGGTTGCGTTGGCGACGGCGCTGGGTGAGGCACCCGACACCGTCTGCCAGCTGTTGGCCAGCAGCGTGCTGACACTGCTGAAGGCCGGGTCGGCTGGCGTCAGCGTGCTGAGCACGCAGAGTGACGGCGGCATTCTGGTGAGCTGGCCCGCAATCGCTGGCCGCTGGCAGGCCCACAGTGGCAGCAGCCGGCTGTTGCTTGCACCTGCCGCCACCGCTGAACCCACCGCTGAACACTGCCTGGTGATGCCCTTTGCCGTTGCCGGCAAAACGGCCGGTACGGTATGGGCGGTGGCGCACGACGCGGCTTTGGGCTTTGATGCCGACGACTTGCAACGATTGCAGAATCTTTCGTTCTTTGCAGCGCCCGCACTGCAGGCCGCCGCTGCACGCGGCTCGGCGCTGTTGGTGCACCAGGCAACGCCGTCGCCGCACCAGGCAACGCCTGCGCTGGGCCTGCAGGGCACACCCGTGGGCATGAGTGCCACCTTCAACAGCCTGATCGAAAACGCGCCTTTCGGTGTCTATGTGATCGATGCGCAGTTCCGCATGTGCCAGGCCAGTGCAGCGGCGCGCAAGGCCTTCGCCAGCGTTCAGCCGTTGATCGGCCGCAACTTTGGCGACATCGTGCGCGCGGTCTGGCCCGAACCCTTTGCGTCCGACGTGCTCGCCCACTTTCGCCGCACCCTGGACACCGGCGCAGCCTACGCTGCGCCGACGGCGAGCGAATTGCGCAAGGACACACCCGACGTCGAGTCCTACGACTGGAAGATTGAACGCATCGTCTTGCCGGACGGCGCCTTCGGCGTGGTCTGCTACTTCTACGACATGACTGAGCGCAACCAGGCCGCCGACGCCTTGCGGCTGCGCACTGCGCAGTTCGAGACCTTGGTGAACGACGCGCCGCTGGGCATTTACCTGGTGGATGCCGATTTGCGCATCATCCAGGTCAACCCGCTGGCACTTCAAGAGTTCGGCCACAGTCATGACTTCATCGGCCGCGACCTGCTGGGGGCGATGCAGACCATGTGGGGGCCAGCGCGCGCCGATGAAATCGTGCAGCAGTTTCGCCGCACGCTGGCTACGGGCGAGCCCTTCGAGGTTACGGAAATGGTCGGCTTGCGCGTCGACCGCGGCACCACCGCGTGCTACGAATGGCAGATCCACCGCATCCCGCTGCCCGACGGCAGCGACGGCGCGGTCTGCTACCTGCGCGACGTTTCCGCACGCGTTAACGCCCAGGCCCAGATACGCGACAGCGAATTGCGCTTTCGCGCCTTCGTCACCGCCAGCGCCGATGTCGTGTATCGCATGAGCCCGGACTGGCGCGAGATGCGCCAGCTCCACGGCCGCAATTTCATCGCTGACACCACCGAGCCGAGCGCCGATTGGCTGCAGGACTACATCCACCCGCAGGACCAACTCCGTGTGCAGGCCGCGATCAATGCGGCGATCACGGCCAAGGGTATGTTTGAGTTGGACCACCGCGTGCTGCGCATGGACGGCGAAGAGGGCTGGACACAGTCGCGCGCGGTGCCCTTGCTGGACACCGACGGTGAAATCGTGGAATGGTTTGGCACCGCCAGCGACGTCACCGAAGCTCGGCGTGCGCAGCAGGCTTTGAGCGATTCGGAAGGGCGCTACAAGAGCCTCATCGATGCGATGGACGAGGGCTATTGCATCTTCGAGATGATTTTCGACGACGCCGGAAAGCCCGTGGACTATTGCTTTCTGGAAGTGAACTCGGCTTTTGCCAGGTTGACGGGGATAGATGACGCGGTGGGCCGGCGCATGCGCGAAATCGCGCCTGACCATGAAGAGCATTGGTTCGTCACCTACGGCAAGGTGGCGCTGACCGGCGAGGCGGTGCGTTTCGTGAAGGACGCCGCGGCGCTGGACGACCGCTGGTTCGACCTGTATGCGCTGAAGGTGGGTGGACCCGACAGCCGCAAGGTCGCGGTGCTGTTCACCAACATCACCGAACAACGGCGCGCCGAAGAAGCGCTGCGGGCCAGCGAAGCGCAGTTTCGCGCCACCTTCGAAACCGCCGCCATCGGCATCGAGCACATCGGCCTGGACCACCGCTGGCTCCGCGTGAACCCGGCCATGTGCAGCCTGACGGGCTACACCGCCGAAGAACTGATGGCAATGCGCTTCACCGAGCTGACGCACCCCCATGACCTGGCCGACAACCTGCTGCAAATGCAGCGTTTGCTGGACGGCGACATCGCCTCGTACAAGATCGAGAAGCGCGTCATCCACCGCAGTGGGCGCGACGTCTGGATCACCGCCACCTCTGCGTTGCTGCGTGACGCAGCCGGCATGCCTCAGTATTTCATTGGCGCGCTGGAAGACATCACCCAGCAGAAGGCGACGCTGGCGCAGCTGGAACTGCAGCGGCACTTTGTCGAACGGCTCGCCCACGGCATGCCCAACACCTTGCATGTCTTCGGCCGCGCCGAAAAGCACAATCTGTGGGTTAACCGGCACTTGGGCAACACACTGGGTTATTCGACTGACGCCATCGAGCAGATGGGCGCCGACTTCCTGCGCCAGGTGCTGCACCCCGGGGACGTGGTGGCGCTGCAGCGGCACTTCGAACACGCCTTCGAGTCGGCGGACGACGATGTGCAGGACATCGAGTACCGCGTGCGCGACCAGGCCGGGCTCTGGCGCTGGCTGCGCCAGAGCGACACCGTCTTCCGCCGTGGGCCTGACGGGCTGGCGGTGGAATTGGTCGGCACCGCCACCGACGTCACGGGCCGCAAGCGCACCGAAGCCACCCTCATTACCGCGCTGGCTGCCGCCGAAGACGCCAACCAGGCGAAGTCGGAATTTCTTTCGCGCATGAGCCACGAACTGCGTTCACCATTGAATGCCGTGCTGGGCTTTGCGCAGTTGCTGCAGTCCGGTGCGCCGCCGCCCACGGCCCAGCAAGAAGAAAGCGTGGATGAAATCCTCAAGGCGGGCTGGTACCTGCTGGGCCTGATCGACGAAATCCTGGACCTGTCGCTGATCGAGTCGGGCCGCCTGTCCTGCGTGCTTGAGACAGTGCCGCTGGCCGCGGTGCTGGACGAATGCCACGCGCTGGTGGAAGGCCAGGCCGCCGCGTGTGGCATCCGTCTGAGCCTTCCGCGGTTGGACGACAGTTGCGTGGTCATCGCGGATCGGACGCGCCTCAAGCAGGTCTTCATCAACATTCTCAGCAATGCCATCAAATACAACCGAGAGGGTGGCACGGTGCAGGTGCACTGTGAAGCCACCAGGCAGGGCTGCATCAGTATCCGCATTGAAGACAGCGGCAGCGGCCTGAGCCCCGCGCAGCTGCGCCGTATTTTCCAGCCCTTCGAGCGCCTGGGCCAGGAGGGTGGCGTCATCGAAGGCACCGGCATCGGCCTGGCGTTGAGCAAGCGTCTCGTGGAACTGATGGGCGGCCGCATTGGCGTGCACAGCGTGGTCGGCAGGGGCAGCGTGTTCTGGGTGGATCTGGATGCGCCAGGCGCCCAGTCGTCGGCACTTGCAGGCGCATCGATGAGCCCCTCCGAACCATCCCCTTTCGGGCTGGGCTCTGCTGCCGCGCCCGCGCCCGCAACCGCGCCCGCAACCGCGCCCGCAACCGCAACCGCAACCGCAACCGCAACCGCATCCGCATCCGCGCCCGGCGCATCCGGCCACCGCCCATGCACCGTGCTGTGCGTGGAAGACAAC
>JAYSYB010000478.1:0-11419 GCA_043716775.1 Rubrivivax sp. | reverse complement strand
TGACCTTGACCTGGCCGCCGGCGTTCATCACCAGTTCACAGCCGTTGCTGTGCTTGAGCGTCACGCTCTGCGCTGCGTCGTCCAGCACGAGCTTGTGGCCGCTTTGCATCTTCAGCGTGACCTTGGCCGCGCCGTTGGTGTCGTCAAATTCCAGCAGCGTGCCTGACCGGGTTTTCAACAGCCGCTTGTTGTTGGCGGCTTCTGCGCTTTGCGGCAGCGCTTCGCGGCCATTCCACACCGCACCGACGATGTAAGGCCGCTCGATGGCGCCGGCTTCAAAGCCGACGATGACTTCGCTGTCCACCTCGGGCAGGATCTGCCAGCCCTGGTCGTCGTCGGCGTACAGCGACACCAGGCGCGCCCAGGCGGTGACGTCGTTGCCTGATTCACCCAGCCACGGGAAGCCGACCTGGATGCGGCCGGTCGAATCCGGGTCGACGATGTCCTTGACCAGCGCCGGGTACAAGCCGAAGAGGCGGCGCGACGCGGTGCCGCCGTCGAAGCTGTCGGCGTCACGGTTCATGCCGGTTCCAGATTCGGCCGCTCGGCCTCGAAGGACGTGCGGTGGCCGTGCTGCAGGTCGTAGCGGTGCGTCAGCTGCGTCACGCGGTAGCGGCCGCCACTGAACAGGGGGCCCACGCCCTGCAGCGTGAGGCTGCTGCCGACGACCATCTCGGGCGACCCGTCCGTCAGCCCGCGGACGCGCACGAAGCCGCGCGCGCGGCGCAGCATCTCGGCGCGCGCCCAGGCGCCGGCCACGTCGCTGCTGAGCGGCACTTCACGCAGGCGGTGGCTCTTGAACACGCTGAAGGCCTGGCCCAGCAGGTCCGCACCCAGGCGGCCCGGGCCGGCTTCGGCCTGCACGTCAGATGCACCCGCGCTTTCGTCGATTCGCTCGCGGCCGGCCACGTCGTAGCCGGCCACGTGCACTTCGCTGCGCTGGTGCGCCAGGTCGGCACGGGCGTTCAGCGTGAGCAGCTTGTTACCGGCCACGCCGACTTCGGTGTTGCCGTTGACGAGCGTCAACTCCGGCGCCGGTCGGCGGCTGCGGGTCGCGAAGTTGAGCGTGGTGTCTTCAAGCCAGATCTCGGCCTGCAGCAGGCGCGCTCGTTCACGCAGAAAAGCCAGGTCGCTCTGGTTCCATTGCTGCACCACGCGGTGCGTGGGGCCGTCGGCATCCACCTGCGCCGTCAGGCCGTGTTCACCGGCGATGCTGCGCACGATGTCGGCGTCGCTGCTGTCTTCATAGGTCTTGCAGCGGTGCATCCAGCGCAGGTCCATCAATGCGTCTTCGGCATAGACCAGCACCTCCTGGTGGCCGCCTTCGCGCAGTTCGGTCTCAACGGCGCTGATGCGGCCCGCAAAGACCGTGCGCGCGGCAGCGGCGGGGCCGATCGAGACTTCAAGGCGCTTGCCGAAGTCGAGCGCCGTGCCGTCCAGGTGCAGCCAGGCTTCGTTGTCGCCATAGGGCTGCGGGCCGGTGGCGCCGAAGCGCGCGGCCAGGCGTTTCATGCCCCGCGTGTCTTCGCTCACTTCAAGCCTTAGCAGGTCGCGCGCCAGCGCGGCGCTGCGTTCGCCGTCCAGGCGCAGCACCGGTGCGCTGGAGCCATAGAGTTCAGGGGCGGTGGCCATGCTGCGTGCTCGGTTCTAGTCTTCGTTGCCGAAAGCGCTGGTGCGGGCTTCGTCGCAGAGCATCTGCGCCTGCAGGTCGCGGTGGCGCTGCAAGGCCTGGCCGGGCGGGTCGGGCTGCGGGTTGGGTGGAGGCGCGGGTGCGGGATCGACCTGCACGTCGGTCTGGACTTCGTCGATGAGGATGGCCATGGTCAGACGCCTTCAGTGCTGGCAGCCGCAGCCGCAGCCTCGCGCGTGGTTCTGGAACGCCGTGCCCGACACCGCCAGCGGCAAGGCCTCCCAACCCGGCACACCCGGGTCGCTGGTGGTGGGTGGCAGCGTGGTGCTTTGGCGCTTCAGGAAGGCCTGGCCCGACAGCAGATTGGCGCGGCTGTCCTGCGCGGTCTGCACCTGGTCGCGCAGCGGCACGCCGCGGCCGAAGGACTGCGCGCGGGCATCGGCGCGCAAGGAGAAGACGGCCTGCGGCTGCGTGCCGGCCGCAGCGCTGAATGCATCGACGGTGGCCGCCGTGCTGCCGCCTGCGCCGGCAAAACTGCGCCGGGCCTGGGTGGCCCCCGCCGCGCCAGCGTCGGCCGCCACCGTTTCAAGCGCTGCGCCCAGGCCGCCCGCAGCGGCCAGGGCATGGCCGCGTTGCAGCGCGCCGGCTGTTGAGGTGGCGGAGTTAGCCGAGTTGGCCGAGTTAGCCGAGTTAGCCGAACTTTGCGGCGGTGTGAGGCCGACACGCTGGGCTGTGCCGCCGTCACCCGAGCCGGCCTGCACGCCCTGGAATGCACCGGCGCCAGGGCCTGCAGTGGCGCTGCTGGGCAGCGCGACTTCCTGGCCCGCCGGCACGCGCAGGGGGTCCTTGACACCGCCGGCCAGCAACCGCCACGCCTCGGGCGGCAGGCCGTTGCGCGCGGCCATGGCGCCGAGGCTTTCGCCGTCAAGAGCACGCGTCACGGTGCCGGCCTGCATCGCTGCGGTGACGGCGCTGCCGACACCGCCCAGGGCCAGGCCGACAGCGCCACCCAGGCCGAGGCTCAAGCCGGCACTGAGGCCACCTGGCAGCGCAGCGGTGGCGCCAGCGGCTGCGCCGGCCAATGCGCCCACGGCCGTATTGGAGCCCGCGCCGCTGAGGTTGGCATCGCGCTCCGCGTTTTGGCCCTTGATGCTGAGCGACGCCTTGGCGCGCAGCGGCGTACCGGTGTGGGCGAAGTGGTCGATATCGACCGACAGCGTGTCCATCACGCCATCGACGATCAGGTCGCCCCAGTGGAAACGCAAGCGCGGTGGCGCCTGGTTGCGGCTGGGCCGCGCTTGCGGCGTGATGAAGGCTTCGATCTGACGCGTGCGTTCCAGCACCGACTGCGGCTCGTCGGTCGTGCCTTCGTCGGCGGTGTCGAAGACCAGATCGACGCTCAGCGTGACGGACCCATTGCCGGTGTGCTGCCGCGCCTGCTGGCCGGCACTGTTGCCGCCCGCGCTTTGGTTGCTGTATTGCAGCCGCAGTGAGCTGGGGTTGAACTGCACGGTCACGGCAGCCCGGCCGGCGCGCGGCCGGTTCTGGTTGTCGATCTCCTGCAGCGTGGCTTTGCTCAGTTCAGGCATGGCTTGTTTCCCGCGCGCTCAGACGAGGCGGAGCCCTTCGTGCGCGATGTGCAGTTCTTCGATGGCGATCTCGCCGGTCTTGGCGTTCAGTTCAGGCCCGCGCACCTTGGCCGGCACGCCACGCTCAAACTGCCACGTGGCAACCACTTCTTCCAGGTTGTGGCCAAAGACTTCGACCAGTCCGTCGTAACGCGGGATCGGCCGCGTGCCCGCCGCGATGCTTTGCAACCAGGCCCAGATGTCGCGGTTGAGTTGACCGCCCGGCGGGTGGAACATGCCGCGCTTCAGCACCAGCGGCACGTACTTGGCGCGGCCGACGCGGCGGATGACGCCGTCGTTGCGGCCGCCTTCCAGATACTCGTTGATGTCGAGTTCGACTTCCAGGCCGCTGACTTCCTGGAAAGCGCCGTCGGTGAGCGCGGCGCCACCAGCCGATTCATCGGCGATGTTCGTCGCCCCGGTGGGCTGCTGGCCGGCGGCCTCGATGGGGCTCTTGCGCAGCGTCAGCTTGAAGCGGAAGGCGCGCAGGAAGCGGTCGTTTTTGTTCACGCGGCCTCCAGCGTCAAGGTGCCGTCGCCACTGCGGCTGAACTGCAGGACGATGAATTCCAGCGGCTCTGCCGGGGCGATGCCGATGTGCGCGACGAGCTCGCCGTTGTCGACGCGAAAGGGCGGGTTCAGGCTGTCGTCGCAGGTGACGAAAAAGGCTTCGGCTTCGCTGGCGCCGGTGAAGGCGCCCAGGCGGTGCAGGCGCCGCAGCAGCGCGCCAATCATGTGCACCAGCTCGCGCCGCAGCGCCGGCGTGTGGGGTTCGAAGACCGCCCATTGCATCTGCTGCAGCAGTGTGCGGCGCAGCATCAGCACCAGGCGGCGCACCGACAGCTGCCGCCACGACGGGTCCTGCGACAGCGTGCGCGCGGCAGTCAGGCGCACGCCTTGGGGCACTTGCAAGCAGACGTTGATGCCCAGCGGGTGCAGCTGCGCGTGTTCGGCCGGTGAAACCTGCACGAGTGTCTTCACGGCGCCTTGCACCACGCGGTTGGCGGGGCCGTGCGGCACGCCGAAGGCGAGTTCGGTGGCGGCGACGATACCGGCCGCAGCGGCGCTGGGCGGCAGGTGGATGAGCGCGTCGCGTGCATCGGATTCGGCGTCGCCGCGCAGCACCACCAGCCAAGGGTGGTACAGCGCGCACCAGGCGCTGTCGAAGTGGCTGCGAAAGGCCAGCACCTGCTGTGGCTTCAGGCCCGGCGGCACGTCCAGCAGGGCGATGTGGTCGCGTGTGGTCTCGACGAAGGCTTGAACACGCTGCAGCAGCGTGACGATCTGCGCCAGGTCGCTGGCATTCAGCGGGTCCAGCGCCAGGCCGGGCAGGGCGGTGGCGTTGGGGGCCGTGGGTGGCGCGGCCGGCAACACGATGCAAGGCGCGAATTCCGGCCCGGCGAGGGAGGGGTCGCGCACGTCGGCCTGCGGTGGCAGTGGCTTTGGCTGGTAGAGGTCGGGCAGCACGAGCTGGGTGATGGCGTCGATGCCCACCACGGCCTGCAGGCCCGACGCGGGCTCGTCGGCCAGCGGGTCCCAGTCGGTCTCAAAGAAGTCCTCGTGGTCGATCAGGGCGTAGCGGTCTTCACCGCCTGTGAACGGGGTGCTGGCGTGGCGCAGGTTCAGGCGCAGCACGTCGGCCGGCAGCAGGCGGTTGCCGGCCCAGCTGAAGTCGGGCCAGATCAATTGCGATTCCAGGCACAGCACACTGGCCAGCCAGCGCGGGTGGTCCAGGTGCAGGCCGAGAGCGGTGTGCTGTTCGGTGGCCCCGGCGCCGTCGCTCACCGCCAGCTCGGCCTCCACGATTTCTGCGCCAACGATGGGGCTGGGTGTCAAAGTTTCCAGCAGCGCGCGCTGCCAGCGCCGGGGCTGCAGCGGGTCGCCCATGGTTTGCACTTCCACCACGAAGCGCAGCACGTGGCTGCCGTCGGCCAGGCGCAACCGCAGCAGCGTGCCCGGCGGCAGGCGTTGGCCGCCGCCAAGTTGCAGCGCGGCATTGGACGGCGGCAGTGGCGTGGCCAGCAGCGCGCGGGTGCGCCACGAAAGCTGGGCCTTCAGGCCGTTGCCCCAGAGCCCTTCATTGCGGGCTTGCAGCGTCGCGCTGCCGAGCACGCCCGTGACGGCGCCTTGCGCAACGCCACCGGCGTTGAGCAAGGCATTGCCGTGCTCATGAACGATGCGCACGACCCAGGCTTCACGCCCGCCCTGTTCGAAAAAACTGGCGACGGCATAGGGCAGCAGGCCCGGCCCGTCAAAGCCGCCAAAGAGCTGGCGGTAGGCATCAAAACTCTCGACTCGCGTCGCCACGCTGCGCTGGCGGCCACGGGCCGGGTCGCACATGCGCCAGTCGGCGCTGTGCTCGGGCGATGCGTCCACCCGCGGCACACGGCAGGGCCCGCGTGGCGCGACGCCGACAAAGGCGCAGGCGTCCAGCCGCACGCCCGTCAAGCGGCGGATGGGCTCGGGCGGCAGCGTGTAAACGCCTGGCGCACCGATTGCGATGCGGTCAACAGCTGGCATGGGGTACGCGCGACTTCAGCCGTGATGTCAGCACAAATTGAAAGTTACTCAACGTCCACGCCTTCATGCACCAGGTGCAACTCTTCCATCGCCACCTCGCCGCCGCCCTTGGCCGCCAGCGTCGGCCCAACCCACTTTTTGGGCTGCGCGTTCTTGAGTCTGAAGCTCATCACCGGCTGGCGCGCTTCGTCCAGCAGCGTGATGGTGACGGTGCGGGGGTCGTGGTCGCCTTCGCGCACGCCCTTGATCCACTGGAAGAGGTCGGTGGAGCCGATGAGGCCGCGCTTGAGCGTGATGTCGTCGTTCTTGAAGGTGTTGGCAACCTTGCGCACGGTGTTGAATTTTTCGTTGCCGCTGCGGTATTCGGAATAGCTGATCTCGGTGCCCAGGCCGCTGACGTCCGAGAAGCCGGCAACGACCGTGGATTCGTCGCCCACCCCCAGTGAAACCAGGTAGTTGAAAGCGCCGTAGGGGTTGTCTCTGAAGGTGGCCATGGTGGGTTGCTCCTTGGGGTGCGTGGTGTTGCGGCGAGTTGTTGCGAAATCAGCTCTTCGCGTCGGCCGTCCACTGGCCGACGCGGAAGATGACGAACTCGGCCGGCTTAACCGGCGCCACGCCCACGAGGCAGATCATTCGGCCGTTGTCCAGGTCGTTCTGCGTCATCGTCGTGCGGTCGCAGCGCACGAAGTAGGCTTGTTCAGGCTTGTCGCCCAGCAGCGCGCCGTCGCGCCACAACACCAGCAGAAAGTCTTCCACCATGCGCCGCACGTTGGCCCACAGCCGCTCGTTGTTGGGCTCGAAGACGGCCCACTGCGAACCCTTGTCCAGCGTGTGCTCCATGTAGATGAAGAGCCGCCGCACGTTGACGTATTTCCATTCGGGGTCTGAACTCATCGTGCGCGCGCCCCAGACGCGGTTGCCGCGGCCTTCGAAGAAGCGCAGGCAGTTCACGCCTTCGGGGTTGAGCACGTCGTTGCGGCCCTTGTTGATGTTGAGCTCGAAGCGCGTCAGGCCACGCACCACTTCATTCGCCGGCGCCTTGTGCACGCCGCGTTCGATGTCGCTGCGGGCGTAAATGCCCGTCACGAAGCCGCTGGGCGGCAACATCAGGCGGCGTTGCGGCGCGCCCTGGCTTGCACGTTCAGTGGGGTCGAGGATCTCGATCCACGGGTGGTACATGGCCGCGTACTTGCTGTCGAAACGGCCGCGGAAGTTGCGGATTTCGTTCATGGACGACTGCCTGGGCGCATCGACTACCGCGATCCGGTAGCGCAGGCGCTCTGCGTGCGCCACCAAGGCGCTGGCGGTGGCGAAGGAGGTGTCGACGTCGACCATGTCGCCGCTGTCGGGCAGGGCGACGATGGCGATGTCGTCGATGTCACCCAGTGCGGCCAGACCGGTGGCGGGCATGGTGGCGTCGTCGGGGTCGGCGTCGCGGCCGGCAAAGTCGCTGTCGGTGGCCATGGTGCCGTCGTCGCCGGTGGCCAGACGCGGGCTCAGGTTGCCTTGCAGGGCGGCCATCAAGCGCGCGGGCAGGAAGAGCGGCTCGGGGTCAGCCGGTGGCGCGGGGTCCCAGTCCAGCCAGACAACCGCGTTTTCGTCTTCGGGGTCGTCGCGCTGCAGGATCTTGCCGATGTAGCGCTTCTGGGCGGGGTGGGTGGCCAGTTCGTCGTACACGTCCACGCGCTCGGCGTCGACGCTGACAGTGACGCGCATTTCCAGCAATTGGATCAAATCAGTAGCGGCGGGCACCACTGTGGCCGCGTTGCGGATGAAGGTCTGAACACCCGCTGCGTCCACCTGCACGACGGCCAGCTGCGCCAGGCTCACCGGTACGTTGCCCAGCGGGATGGCGCCGCCGCCGGGAATGATCTCGACCACCGCGCCGGCCTTGGCGCGCTTGACCTGCATGAGAACGGGCCCCACGCCGCCACCACTGTCGAAAGCCAGGTTCTTGGACCGCATCACGTCGGCGCGCACATGCACTTCGCCCATCTCACCTGGCCAGCGGGCGCGCCAGGTGGCGCCGCCGCCGCCGCCAAGGGCCACCGCGCGGCGGGCGCAGCCGTCGTAGTTGGTGGCAGGAGTGTTCTGCACGAAGACGCGCGACACGTACAGCCGCCGGCCGCCGTTCATGAAGAAGGCGCGTGCGGCATGCGCCAGGTAGTTCACGCGTTCGTCACCGTCGGGCAGCGTCGGCTCCAGGCCGCCATAGACGCGCTCGAATTCGGTGAAGCTCGTGATGAGGCGCGGTTCGTTGCTGCTGGGGCCCAGGCGGTACCACACTGGGCCGTAGCGCGTGAGGCCAGTCATGCCGGTGGTGCTGGTGGGCACCCCCTCCAGGCTCTTGGCGCGGAAGCTGACTTCTTCGACGTAAACGCCGGGGGCAAGGTATTCGGGCATGGGGCTTCCTTTCGGGTCTCGGGCAACTAGATCAACAGCGGGGGTTGGCCGCGCAGCAGGCGGCCGAGCGGGAGGTCGATGACACGGTCGTTGACAGCCACAAAGCCGGGCGGCAGCGCGTCGCCGCGCAGCACGGCGTCGCTGTCGGCCAGGCTGGCGGGGGTTTCGATGGGCAGGTCCCACAGCGGGTCGATGCTGGGGAGCGACACGTTCGCCGGCGCGGCCTCTGCAGGTGCGAACACACGCAGCCGCACCTGCAGCATCGATCCGATGCCTAACGCAGACGGATGGTGGCGGATGAGCAGCAGGAATTCGCCCCGCTCATCGACCATCGCGCGGCCGACCACGGTGGACAGCGCCAGCACTGGCTGCGCGGCCGGCACGGTGGCCAGCACGCGCGCCCAGCGCGCGGGGCGTTCGGGGCGCGGGCCTGACGCGGCGCGCATCGCGTGAGCGCGCAGGCCGGTGACCATCTGGCTGACGGGATAGGCCGCAGCAGGAAAGAGCAGCGGCCTGCAGCCCCGTGAGGGAATGGCTGCGGCGGCTGCGGCATTCGCCAGGCTGGGCAGCAAGATTTGCAACCGACGCGGCACGAAGCGGCGGCGGTCTGCACCCTCCGCGTACAGCGCTTCGGACTGATCGAACATGCGAAAGGTGACGCGGCGCGGCTGTGCCGCGTAGTACGCGTCGTAGCGCAGCACGTGGCGGTTGGAGTCGTGGCGCTCGAACGCTTGGCGTCGGTTTCCGAACGGGGCGTCGTCATGTGTCAGCATCACCGGCGACAGCATCGGCTGTTCACGCGCCGCGTCGATGGGTTCGATGCCCAGCGCGAGCCTTTGCAGGCTTTCTTGGTAGCGTTCTGACAGCAGCAGGTTCATGCTGGCCGCGCTCCGATGACCGCAGTCACCACATCGGGGTCGCGCTGGTTGGCCGGCACGCGCGAACCGTCGATGCGCGTCACCCGTGCCACATAAGGCACCGACAGGCGGTAGTCCACCGGCAGCGAATCGAAGATGCGCATCAGCGCTTCGGTGTCGATGTCTTCCAGCACCAGCTGCAGCGATTCGTTGGGCGCCCAGTCCGCCGCCTGCATCAAGAGTGGGCCGGCGAGGATGGGCGTGTCCTCGATGGCCTGCAGGGTGCGGCCCATGATCAGGTGTTCGTTTTCTGCGTTGTCGGCCCAGGCTGTCAGCAGGAAATGAAGGTCCAGCGCCAGGTGCGAACGGCCGTCGTTCAAGCCCACGCCAGACCAGGCTGCGCGCATCGTCTTGTTGAAGTCCACGCGGTAGAGAAAGATCGTCAGCGCGGGCCGTGCAACCAGCAAGGCCAGGTTCGTGGGGTCGAAATCTTCGGTGCGCACGATGGCCACGCTGGTGGGCGTGCCGATGATGGGTTCGTCGTCGCGATAGCGCAGCTCCAGCAGGCGGCGGATGCTGCGGCCGGTGGCGGAGACGCTGCGGAAGCCGGCCATGTCAATGTTCGGCAGGGTCCAGCGCGATGGCGCCATACCGAACTTCGTAGTCGCGGATGCAACCTTGCATCAGCTCTGCAAACTGCTTCACATGCGCGGGCGCGGCCACCAGTTGCGCATGCACGAACTCGGCGCTGCCGTCATGGGCCTGCGCAAAGTCGAGCAGGAATTCAAGCCGGTTGAAGCCGATGCGCAAGTGGTTGGCATAGCGGCGCTCCTGGGCACAGGCTTGAGCCGGGGAAGGGTCGGGGGTGGACGGGTCCATGCGGTGCGGGTGGCGTGCTGAGCCTTCCCTTGCAATCGCCGTGCCTGTTGTCTGGGTAGGCCGCAGCCCACGCCAAGTGCTTGTCAGGCTTATGTTTTGTCTTTTGGCTTGAGGCTTGCCCGCAGCGTTGCGACAGTGCCTGTGACAGCCGCTGTGACAGTGCTTGCGAGGCACGCCTTGCAGCGAGGGTGCAGCGTGTGACGCTGCCTGTGACAGTGTGCGCGGGAAGCCTCCCGTGCGCAGGCTTCAACTTCAGCGATCTTCCTTAGCCTGAAGGCCAATGCCGGCATAAACAGCTGGCACGGCAAGCTCGTGTGCGACGACTTCTGGGACTACAACGCCTGCTTCGAGTTGGGCGTGAAAGGATTGGATGTCTGCCATGACAGTGGTCTCCAATGGGCTAGCAGGCTGTTGAAGAACCCCCCGTGAGGGCGAGTTTCGTCCTTGCAATGACGGTCGCGCGGTCATACAGGTCGAGAGTTCGGCTGTGGAAGGCCAGATCGATGTTGTTGACTTGATTCGCGCCGCCCATGGAGGTTAATTGGGCGTTCTCAGGGCCTTTGCGCTCACTGCGGGCGGAGTTGGGCCAAGGTGCGCAGTCGCGTGAGGTTGTAGGCGGCTATCGTCAGCGTCAGAAGCTGGTCGACCTTGTCCCGTCCGTGCACCATCACTTGGCGGATCTGGCCGATCACCTTGCCCCAGCCGAAGCACTGTTCGATGCGCTTTCTCTTGCGCTGGCTGATCGCGTAGTCGGCGTGCCGCGTGGTGCGGCCGTCGATGGCGCTGCTGCCGTTGCGGGCTGTGTTCTGCGACACGTGCGGCGTGACGTTGATGTCCCGGCACGCCTTCACGAAGCTCTTGGTGTCGTACGCCTTGTCCGCCCCGACGGTCACGCGCTTGTGGGGATTGGCGACCTCAGCCAGCATCTGGGCGGCGACCTCGCGCTCGGCCTTGCCCTCGGCGGCGCTGGCTTGCACGTTGACCACGATTCCGTGGCGGTTGTCGGTCAGCACATGGCCGAGGTAGCTCGGCAGCGCGGGTGCGGCGTTGCTCTTGCGGTGCAGCCTGGACTCTGGGTCGCTCCTGGACTTGTGGGTGTCGTTGCTGCGTGGTTCACTCGCCAGTCCTCGAGCGGCCTGCTGTCGTCCGACCTGACCCTGCCCCCGAGAAACGTACCCCTTGCTGAGTGTTTCAATGCAAGCAAGGAGTACGGAAATGACCAAGACGGTACGGGCGCGCTAGACGCTGGAGTTCAAGCAGGAAGCTGTGCGGCTGGTGACGGGCGGGCAGCGCATTGCGGCGGCGGCCAGATCGATGGGCGTGGTTGAGCAGACGCTGTTCAACTGGGTCAAGGCTGATCGGCAAGGCAAGCTCAAAGGCACTGACAGCAAGGTCGTGAGCGCCGAGCAGATGGAGATAAACCGGCTGCGGGCCGAGCTGGCGCGCGTGAAGATGGAGCGCGACATCCTGGGAAAAGCGACGGCGTACTTCGCGAAAGCGCAG
>JAYSYB010000477.1:0-11440 GCA_043716775.1 Rubrivivax sp. | reverse complement strand
TGCCTTGAAGCGTTTCTTCAGCGCGGCCATGTAGGCCTCGGCCTCGGCCAGGCCCCAGGCTTGCGCAAACTGTGTGCGCAAGGCATCGTCGCCACCTGGCGCCGCGTCGCGCGGCAGCACCTGCAGCACGCGCAGCACCAGGTAGCCCTGGGCCTTCAGGTCCACGCCCAGCACGGCTGGCAGCTTGCTGGCATCAACCGCCATGACAGCGTCGATGACCAGCTTCGGCGCGCCCTGGGTCTGCGCGCGCGACACCGTCAAGGTCTGCGCCAGCGCGTCGGAAGGCGTCGCCTTGAGCGCCGCGACACGCGCCAGCCCGGCGATGCGCGCCTGATCGGCCGCCAGCTGCGACACCAGGTTGTCGCGCACGGTGTCCTTTACCTCCGCCAGTGCAAGCATGCGTGCCGGAGAATGCTTGACCACGCGCGCCGAGACAAGCTGGTTGGGCGCCACTTCAACGGCGTCGGTGTTGCGCTTGTTGGCCACGGCCTCGTTGCCGAAGACAGCCTCAAGAAGCTTGGCAGAAACCAGCGGCCCGCTGGTGCCAGGCAGGGGCGTGCGCTGCACCGTTGCAGTCTTCTTGTCGAGCTTGAATTTGTCGCTGAACTTGGCGATCACCGGCTGCAGGCTGTCCGACTGTTCATACACGGTGTTCGTGAACTGCTCGGCTGCCTTGGCCCACTCGGCCTTGGACTTGGCCTTGCGCATTTCAACATCGATCTCGGCACGCACCTCTTCGAAGGCCTTCTTCTGGCCACCGCGCACGCCTGTGACGGTTAGGAAGTGGAAACCGAAGTCGGTCTCGAAGACATCGCTGATGTCGCCTTGCTTGAGCGTGAATGCAGCTGTCTCGAAGGGCTTGACCATCGCGCCGCGGCCGAAGAAGTCAAGGTCGCCGCCCTGGGCGGCAGTGCCTGTGTCCTGCGAGTTCTTGCGTGCCAGCTCAGCGAAGTCGGCTGGGTTCTTGCGCGCCTGCGCCAGCAGCTCTTCGGCACGCGCCTTGGCCTTGGCCTTGTCGGCCGCCGAGGTGTCCTTGTCGGTCTTGATCAGCAGGTGGCTGGCTCGCCGTTCCTCTGGCGCGGTGTAACGGACGGTGTTGTCAGCGTAGAACTTGCGCAACTCTTCGTCGGACACGGTGATGCCCTTGCTCATGCTGTCCAGGTCCAGCACGACGTATTCGATATCAGCCCGCTCGGGCGACTTGAAGCTGGCCTGCTGCGTCTTGTAGAAAGCCTCAATCTCGGCGTCGGTCGGGTTGATCTGGGCACGATACGCCGCGGGGTCGAAGCGCTGCAATTGAATCTCGCGCCGCTGCAACAAGGGGTCCAACGAGGCGGCTGCAATCGCAGATGACGAGACCACGCTGCGGGTCATGCCGGCCGTGACCTGTTGCACCGCAAACTGCTGCCGCAGCTGCTGCGCGAACATTTCCGAGCTCATGCCCTGCATGCCAAGCAGTTCGCGGTTGACGCTGCCGTCTGCATTGCGAAAGGCTGCAAACTGCGGGTCGCTGGCGAAGAGCCGTTTCAGGCGCTCGTCACTGGGTGTCAGGTGCATCTGGTTGGCCGCTGCGAGCAGCACGCGGTCTCGCACCAGACTGTCCAGCGATTCCTGCCGCACCTCGGGCGTGTCCAGGCTCTTGGCGTCCTGCTCGGGGTTCTGGCGCCGCACGCGGTCAACGGCGCGCTGATGCACCGATTCCCATTCGGCCTGCGTGATCGACACCCCATCGACCTTGGCCACGGTGGTGTTGGCGCCGCTGCTGAAATTCGTGTAGCCGTCGATGCCGAAGAAGACAAAAGACGGAATGATCAGCAACAGCATGAAGCCAAGCGCCAGCCGGGTGTGGTTGCGGACAAAATCGAACATCGGGCGGACCTCGGTGCTTCGGCCTCCGGGGAAGGGACCGAACCTGCATGAACGAAAAAAGCGGGAATGGTGCGCCCGGAAGCAGGGCAGGATATAGCGGAAGATTGTGACGGCCGGGTGTCGCGACGTCCCGCGCCTGCACCGCTGCGCTCGCCCCGGATGGGCAGGCACAAGTTTAGCCGAGGTGGTGGGTGCTGACGGGCTCGAACCGCCGACCTACGCCTTGTAAGGGCGCCGCTCTACCAACTGAGCTAAGCACCCGGCAGAACGTGTGCTGTGGCGAGTGGGACGTGCTTTAAAGCGCGTCCCTCAAACCCTTGCCAGGCCTGAACTTCGGCACCTTGGCTGCCTTGATCTTGATGGCCGCGCCAGTGCGCGGGTTGCGGCCGACCCGGGCCGCGCGCTTCGGCGCGGTGAAGGTGCCGAAGCCGGTGATGGTGACGCTGCCACCTTTCTTGAGCGTGGTCTTGACCGCCCCGATGATCGCTTCGAGCGAACGTGACGCCGCAGCCTTGGAGACGTCGGCCTGTTTGGCGATGTGTTCGATCAGTTCACTCTTGTTCACGTCGCGGTTCCCCTCTCAAGGTGTGTCGGAATTCGGTCTGGCTGTCTGCGCACTTGGAGGCGGGATTCTAGGCGCAACTGGCGTGCGCAGCGCCACATCAGAGGGGATGAAAAACGGGCTCAATGCAGCGTGCTTCCTCGCTTGACAAGCGCCGGCGCGGGACGTAGCCGAACGCAGCATTCAGCGGCCGCGCGTCACCGTTTCCGCCAGTGCGCGGCCGACGTCTTTCGTGCTGGCCTTGCCGCCAATATCCGGCGTGCGCGGCGCCTGCGTGTCGGACAGCAACGCTTCGATGGCAGCCAGCACCGCATCGTGCGCGTCCCGGTGGCCCAGAAAGTCGAGCATCATCGCTGCCGACCAGGCCTGTCCGATAGGATTGGCCAGCCCCTTGCCGGCGATGTCGGGCGCCGAGCCATGCACGGGCTCGAAAAGGCTGGGCCATTCGCGCGTGGGGTTCAAGTTGGCCGACGGCGCGATGCCGATGGTGCCGGTGCAGGCCGGGCCTAGATCGGACAGGATGTCTCCGAAGAGGTTGCTGGCCACCACCACGTCAAAGTTCTGCGGCCGCTGCACGAAGTGTGCAGTCAGGATGTCGATGTGGAAGCGGTCCACCGACACCTGCGGGTAGGCCTTGGCCATCGCTTCGACGCGCTCGTCCCAGTAGGGCATCGTGATGGAGATGCCGTTGCTCTTGGTGGCCGACGTCAGCTTGCGGCGCGGGCGCGAGGCAGCCAGTTCGAAAGCAAACTTCAAGGCCCGGTCCACACCGTGGCGTGACATCACGGTTTCCTGGATCACGATCTCGCGTTCGGTGCCTTCATACATGCGCCCGCCAATGCTGGAGTACTCGCCTTCGGTGTTCTCGCGCACGATCCACATGTCGATGTCGCCGGCTTGCAGCGGCTGGCCCTGGCGGTCCACCAGGGGCGAGCGGATGCCGGGCATCAGCCGCGCCGGGCGCAGGTTGATGTACTGGTCGAATTCGCGCCGGAATTTCAGCAACGACCCCCACAGCGAAATGTGGTCAGGCACCGTTGCCGGCCAACCCACGGCGCCGAAGAAGATGGCGCTGTGGCCGCCGATGCGGTCTTTCCAGTCGGCCGGCATCATCTGGCCGTGACGGGCAAAGTAAGCGCAGTTGGCAAAGTCGAACTCGTCCACCTGCAGCGGGATGCCGAAGCGCCGCGCAGCGGCATCCAGTACGCCCAGACCTTCAGGCATCACTTCGGGGCCGATGCCGTCGCCAGCAATCACGGCAATGCGGTGGGGTTTCATGCTCATGTGGTCGTTGTCCTGAAAGGTGGGATGGATGTGCGCCTGCAGAGCGTCGGGCGGCTGGTCGGTGATCGGGTGGACCCGGTCCGGTGCATGAGACTGAGCTTTCAACCGAGTTGTGATTCTCCGCGCTGGCCGGATTTTCAATCAAGACACGGCCTGAAACGATACTGCTGCTGTACCCGCAGCAATCACTTGATGTTTCCACGCGGCCAGCGAACGCACCGACCTGCTGCTGACTTGCACATCCAGCAGGAAGGCAGCTTGGCCGGAGCAGCGTGGGTCCTGGACCTGACGCCAACCGTTGTCAGCAAGCGGCTCAGCGCCCTGGAGTCCGGGCTTGGCGCGCGGCTCTTGCATCGCACCACGCGGCGCTTGCAGTTCACGGCCGAACGCGACGCCTTTGTGCAACAGGCGGCCGGGTTGTGCGCAGGGTTCGACCCGTTGCAAGAGACGCTGACCGACAAGTCCGTGGGGCTGCGGCGCCCGCCCGGTGCCCGCCTACCGAAGCGGCGGCCGGCGCGCAACCAGCGTGTGGTGGGTCGCGGCCCCCGCCTACCTGGCGCGCGCGGCCAGCCAGCCCTGCCCGCAGACCAAGCCAGCCGCGACTGCCTGCTGGTGCGCGAAGACACCCGCAGCCCCGCGCTCTGAGACCACCCGCTGGCAGCGTTTGCAGACGCGCCGTGGGACCGATCGCAGGAACGCTCGCAGGAACGCTCGTATTAGCGCGGCGGAGCCTGCACCGACTGCTCCACCTGCACTGGCGCAGACCCGCGCATCACGATCGCCACGCCCAGCGCTGTGATCGCCAGGCCGGCCAGCACCACCGCCGTCAATGGCTCGTCAAACAGCACCCAGGCCATCAGCGCCGCGCAAGGCGGCACAAGATACATCAGGCTCGTGACGGAGGTGGCGGCGCCGCGCTGGATCAGCAAGTACAGCAGCGAACTGCCGCCCAGCGTCAGCACAAGCACCGACCAGGCCATCGCCACCAGCAGCTGCGGGTGCGGGTGCGTGTAAATGCGCATCGGCTCGGCTTCCAGCAGCGCCAGTGGCAGCGTCACCGCAAATGCGGCCAGCAGTTGCACCACGCTGGCGCTGCGCACGTCACAGGGCTGGAGCCAGCGCTTCTGGTACAGCGTGCCGGCGGTGATGCTGACAAGTGCCAGTACAGCCCAGCCCACGGTGGCCGTGGTCGCGAAGCCGAGCTGCAGCTTCTGCCCCACCACCAGCGCAAGCCCCACCAGCCCCATCGAGAGGCCCAGCCACTGCCGCGTGCTGACTCGGTGCGATGCACCGTTCGCACGGCGATGCGGACTTGCGCTGGCACTCAGCCATACCGCCGTCAGCACAGGCTGCAAACCGACGATCAAGGCCGCCAGGCCCGCACCCAGCCCACCCTTCACCGCCACCCACACGCCGCCCAGGTAGCCGGCATGCATCAGCAGGCCCGTGACGGCCAGGTGCACCCACTGCGCACGGCCCTGAGGCCAGGGCGCTCGCGACCAATAGGTCCACAGCAAAAACACCAGGATCGACAAGCCATAGCGCCAGGCCAGAAAGTCCATCGGCCCGGCGTGCGGCATGCCGAGCCTTGCGGCGACAAAACCGGTGCTCCAGATCAGCACAAAGACCCACGGCATGGCTCGCAGCAACGCTGTGTGGTCGGCCTTCATCGGCCATGCAGCCACAGACGCGTCACTTCGTCTTGGCGCGGATCTCGGGGATCGCCTTGCGCAGGTAGTACACCATCGACCACACCGTCAGCACGGCCGCCACCCCCATCAGCCAGCTGCCGATCAGCCGCGTGTCGATGAAGCCGAACAAGCGGCCGTCGTACAGCAAAAATGGGATGGCGACCATTTGCGCGACCGTCTTCAGCTTGCCCAGCATGTGCACCGCCACGCTGCGCGACGCGCCGATCTGCGCCATCCATTCGCGCAGCGCTGAAATGGCGATTTCGCGGCCGATGATGATGAGCGCAACGATTGCGCCCACACGCCCTTCTTCCAGCAGCACCAGAAGTGATGCGCAGATCAGGAACTTGTCGGCGACAGGATCCAGAAAAGCGCCGAAGGCGGATGTCTGGTTGAGCTTGCGCGCCAGATAGCCGTCGAGCCAGTCGGTCAACGCAAACAGCACGAATAGCGTGGTCGCCACCAGGTTCTTGGTGCCCACCTGCCAGTCCAGGTAGTACACGCCGATGATGAGCGGAATCGACGCGATGCGCGCCCAGGTCAGCAGCGTGGGAATGGTGAAGAACATGCGCGTGTGAAAGAGTGAGTGGCGGGCGCGGTCAGTCCAGCGAACGCGGTTTGAACTGCCGCTTTTCGTTGAACAGGAACACCTCGGTCCACTTCCAGGGCTTGGGCAGCTTGGAGATGTCGCCATAGGGCGCGCCGCGGCGCACGGCCTCCATGGCGTAGTCGGTGGTGTTGGCCGCTTCGGGGTTGGCCGGGAGGCGCGTCACGCTGATGCTGCGCACGCTGCCGTCGCCATTGAGTTCGACTTCCAGGATCGGGATGCCAAACAGCATCGGCGGCGGCTTGCCCTTGTAGCTGGCCTGGGGGCTGGCAGCCACCATGCGGCGGCCGGCCTGGCGCTTGAATTCGTCCCAGGTGCGCACGGTGGGCGCGGCCGGCAGGGCCACGCGCGGACCCAGGTCGATAGCGAAAGGCGCTGGCGCCGCAACGGGTGCAGCCGACGGTGTCGGCGCAGCGGCGCGCGGCGGCTGGGGCGCCGGTGCTGCAGGCCTCTGCCCGACAGACGGTGCGGCCGGCGGGGTCGGGCTTGAGGCCGGTGGAGGCGGTGGCGCCGGTGTGGCACAACCCGCCAGCAGCGCGGCAAAGGTCAGCACTGCGCGCAGCGGCAGGCTCAACTTCGCGCGCCGCAGTTCGGCTGCTGTGTTCACTTCAATGCAAAGCACGATAAATTTCCTCTGCGAGTTCACGGCTGATTCCCTCGACCGTGGCCAGGTCGTCAACACCCGCGCTGGCCACCCCCCTCAAACCCCCAAAGCGCTGCAGCAGCCGGGCCCGTTTGCGCGGGCCGACGCCATTGATGTCTTCGAGCTTGCTGCCGCCGGTGCGCACACTGGCCCGGCGCGCCCGCATGCCGGTGATGGCAAAGCGGTGCGCTTCGTCTCGAATTTGCGCCACCAGCATCAGCGCGGCCGAATCATGCCCGAGATAAACCTTCTCCCGGCCATCCGCAAACACCAGTTCTTCAAGGCCGACCTTGCGCCCTTCGCCTTTTTCCACTCCGACGATGAGCGCAATGTCCAGCCCCAGTTCTTCAAACACCTCGCGCGCCATGCTGACCTGGCCGCGGCCGCCGTCCACCAGCACCAGGTCGGGCAGGCGCGCCAGGCCGCGCTTCGCAGGGCGCTTGACCGCAGGCTTGGGCGCATGTTGGGGCGCATGTTGGAGCGCATGATTGGGCGCGTGTATTGGCACAGTCGCATCCGCTTCATTGGTCGGCACTTCTGCAGCTTGTGCAGCTTCTGGCACCTCTGGCGCGGCGGATTCAGCCACCAGCACGTCTTCGGCCTTGCCATCCGCCACGGCCTCGGCCAGCCGCGCGTAGCGGCGTGTCAGCACCTGGCGCATGGCGGCATAGTCGTCGCCGCCGGTGATGCCTTCGATGTTGAATCGGCGGTACTGGCTGCTCTGCATGGCGTGGCCTTCATAGACCACGCAAGAAGCCTGTGTCGCTTCGCCGGACGTGTGGCTGATGTCGAAACACTCGATGCGCAGCTGCGCCGGGTCAGCCACTTCCAGCTCCAGCGCATCCACCAGGCTGCGGGTGCGCTGCTGCTGCGAGCCTTCTTCGGCCAGCAACCGCGCCAGCGACAGTTCGGCGCCCTTGGCGGCCATCTCCAGCCAGATGCGCCGTTGCTCGCGCGGCTGGTGCTGCCCGCGCACGCGCACGCCACTGGTTTCGCTCAGGGCGTCCAGCAGCGCGCTGTCCACGGCATGGCTCGTCACCAGTTGCGGCGGCACGGGCTGGCCGATGTAGTGCTGGGCGATGAAGGCTTCGAGCACGGCCGCTTCGACGCTGCGGGGCTCGGTGGCGCTGACCGGGTCAGTCGCGTCCGCGTCGTCGGCTCCGTCCGCCGCTTCAACCGTGAGTGCGGCGCCTTCATCGACATGGGTCGGGAAGTAGGCACGGTCGCCCAGGTGGCGGCTGCCGCGCACCATCGCCAGGTTGACGCAGGCCCGGCCGCCAGCCACTTTGACGGCCAGGATATCGACGTCCTTGTCGGCCGCCGACAGACTGCTGGCGTCCACCGACTGCTGGTGCAGCACCCGCGACAGCGAACCGATGCGGTCGCGCAGCGCAGCAGCCTGCTCAAATTCCAGCGCTTCGGCGTGGCTCATCATCAGCGACTGCAGGTCGTTGATGACCTCCTGCGGTTCACCCAGCAAGAAGCGCTCTGCATTGGCCACGTCACGTGCGTAGTCGGGTGCAGCGATGAGGCCCACACACGGGCCTGAGCAGCGCTGGATCTGGTACAGCAGGCAGGGCCGGGAGCGGTTGTTGTAGACCGAGTCTTCGCACGTGCGCAGACGAAACACCTTCTGCATCAGCTGAATCGTCTGCTTCACCGCCCAGGCGTTGGGGTAGGGCCCGAAATAACGGTGCTTGCGGTCCACCGCGCCGCGGAAGTACGCCATTCGGGGGAATGGGTGCATGACGATCTTCAGGTACGGGTAGCTCTTGTCGTCCCGGAACAGAATGTTGAAGCGCGGTGCCAACGCCTTGATGAGGTTGTTTTCGAGCAGCAGCGCTTCGGCCTCGGTGCGCACCACGGTGGTTTCCAGCCGTGCAATGCGGTTGACCATGTGGCCGATGCGCGTGCCGTCCAGGTCGCGGCGCAGGTAGCTGCTGACGCGCTGCTTGAGGTTGCGCGCCTTGCCGACGTACAGCACCGTGCCCTGGGCGTCGATCCAGCGGTACACACCCGGCAGGGCCGGCAACGCCGCCACTTCGGCCAGCAGCTTGTCTCGCGAGGCCGGCTCGGGCTCAGTGTCCAGTGTTGCGTCGTTCGGGGGGTCACTCATCGCCGCGCATTTTCCTTCGGCTTTGATAATCGCTCCAATGCCGTCGACCACAGCCCTTCGGTGGGACCTGTTCTGCCGCGTCGTCGACAACTTCGGCGACGTCGGCGTCTGCTGGCGCCTGGCGTGTGAACTGGCGCGCGGCGGCAACGCGGTGCGGCTGGTGATCGACGACGCCTCGGCACTGGCCTGGATGGCGCCTTCAGGCTTTGACGGCGTTGAACTTTGCGCCTGGCCGGGGCCGGACGAGCCTGGCGATGTGGTGGTCGAAGCCTTTGGATGCGACCCGCCGCCGGCCTATGTAGAGGCCATGAGAGGCACGCCGCCCGTGTGGATCAACCTTGAATATCTCAGCGCCGAGAGCTACGTCGAACGTTCGCACGGCCTGCCTTCGCCACAGCGCAACGGCTTGTTGAAGTGGTTCTTCTATCCCGGCTTCACGCCGCGCACTGGCGGGCTCCTGTGCGAGGCCGGCCTGGCCGAGGCGCGCGCGGCCTTCGCCCGCAGCGCCTGGTTGGCGGCGCAAGGGCTGGTGACCCAAGAGGGCGAGCGTGTGGTCAGCCTCTTCTGCTACGGCAACCCGGCGCTGCCGGCGCTGCTGGACAGCCTGGCGCAAGTCCCCACGCTGCTGCTGCTGACACCCGGGCCCGCAACGCGCCAAGTGGAAAAGATGGCCGAGGCGGGCCTTCTTGCAGAGCTGCGAACCGCGCAGTTGCCGTGGCTGAGCCAGAGGGATTTCGACCATCTGCTGTGGGCTTGCGACCTCAACTTCGTGCGCGGCGAAGATTCGCTGGTACGGGCCATCTGGGCCGGCGCGCCCTTTGTCTGGCAGGCCTACCCGCAACAAGACGGCGCGCACTGGAACAAGATGGAAGCGCTGTTGGCGCAGTGGGCACCGCCGGCCGATGTGGCCGGGCTATGGCGGGCCTGGAACGGCGCGCCGCACGCCCGCTGGCCGGGTCTGCCGCCGGCGCAAGCCTGGTCGAAGGCCACCGCCACCTGGCGCGACCGCCTGCAAGCCCAACCCGACCTGGCCACCCAGCTGCAGGCCTTTGTGCGTCTGAAGAGAGCCGGCGAGGCTGCCGGTGATGACTAGCCTGCTGCTAAACTTGCAGGCTTTGCGCCCTGCCACCACAGCCCTTTCTCGGGGCCCAGCGGGTCGCCATTACACCCCGCAAGCTCACGGAACAACGCCCATGAAAATCGCCCAGGAAATCCGCGCCGGCAACGTCATCATGCACGCCAGCAACCCGATGGTGGTGCTGAAGACCGAATACAGCCGCGGTGGCCGCAACGCCGCTACCGTGCGCCTGAAAATGAAGAACCTGCTCAACGGCGGCGGAGCCGAGGTGGTCTTCAAGGCCGACGACAAAATGGATCAGGTCATCCTCGACAAGAAGGACTGCACCTATTCGTACTTCGCAGACCCGATGTACGCTTTCATGGACGCCGAATACAACCAGTTCGAGGTCGAGTCCGAGAACATGGGCGACGCCATCAGCTACCTCGAAGACAACATGGCCGTTGAAGTCGTGTTCTACGACGGCAAGGCGATCTCGGTGGAATTGCCCACCACCGTGGTGCGTGAGATCGAAACCGACCCCGCCGTCAAGGGCGACACCTCGGGCAAGGTGTTGAAGCCCGCCAAGCTCGTGGGCACCGGCTTCGTCATCAGCGTGCCGATCTTCGTGGAAAACGGCGACAAGATCGAAATCGACACCCGCACGCACGAGTACAAGAAACGCGTCTGAAACTGCGGCCGTCCGACAGACAAGGCACCTTCGGGTGCCTTTTTCTTTGGGCATCATCGGCGCATGTCCATCGAGTCCCGCTTCGACTTCGACGCCGCTGTCAGCAGCCCCTTTCGCATGCAGCCCGGGTTGCGCCGCCTGCCTGCCGGCAGCACGCAGCTCACACCGCTTGCGCCTGGCTCTGTGCACCACCGCGAAAAGCTCGCAGTGCTGTCGGCTTACTGGCCGCAGGCGCTGCTGGTGCACACGGGCTTCGATGCCGGTCCCGCGCTGGACGCCTTGCAGCGCCACGCCGCCGCAGAACACCCCGGCGCCTGGCAATGGGACGGCCAGCGCTCACAGGCGCGGGCGCTGGGCACCACGGTTGATGGCGGTGGCCGCATCGAACACACCGCCGTAGGCTGGGAAGTCGCCCGCTGCCTGGCCGGGCTGCCCCCGGCGTGGCGCCGGGTGGGCCTGCTGAGCCTGGCCTTCGCCGAAGACTTTGCGATGGTGGATGGGCGCGACGGCACCATCCCCTGGCTGGCCGTGACCCTGCCCAGCCACTGGGCGCCGGAAACCAAGGTGGGCCAACACTTTGCCAGCGTGCACGCGCCGGTGGCCGACAACAGCCTGCTCGTCAACGCGTCGGCCTCCCTCACGCGGCTGGTGTGTGGACCCGAGCGCTGGGAGCGCTTCGTCTGGAACGTGACTGACCAGCCGCGCCTGCATGCGCACCCGGCGCGCAGCGCGCGTGAACGTTGGCAGCACACGGCGGTCGAACAAGCATGGTGGCGCACCGAAAGGCAGACCTTCATCCCGTTGCCCGAACAGATGCTGGCGGTGTTCACGATCCACGTCCAGGTGCAGCCACTGACCCGTGTGCTGGACACACCGCAGCGTGCGCGGTCCTTGCATGACGCCATTGCCAGCATGAGCCC
>JAYSYB010000476.1:0-3808 GCA_043716775.1 Rubrivivax sp. | reverse complement strand
CCATCGGCACCAGCCACGGCGCCTACAAGTTCAGCCGCAAGCCCACGGGTGACATCCTGGCCATCGACCGCATCAAGGAAATCAACCGCAGGATTCCGAACACCCATCTGGTGATGCACGGCAGCTCCAGCGTGCCGCAGGACTTGCTGGAGATCATCCGTGCGCACGGCGGGCAGATGAAAGAGACCTACGGCGTGCCGGTGAGCGAGATCCAGGAGGCCATCAAGTACGGCGTGCGCAAGATCAACATCGACACCGACGTGCGCCTGGCCATGACCGCTGCCATTCGCAAGTATCTGGCCGAGAACCCGGACAAGTTCGACCCGCGCGACTACCTCAAGCCCGCACGTGAAGCTGCCCGGCAAATCTGCAAGCAGCGCTATCTGGAATTTGGCTGCGAAGGCCAGGCGGCCAAGATCAAGCCGATGGGGCTGTCGGTGGTGGCAGGCCTTTACGCCAGCGGCAAGCTGGCCCAGTTGGTTCAGTAGCTGCGGTAAGCCTGCGCGGCCCCGTCAACGCGCCAATTCGGCGCGAACATCGTCATCCAGCACATGGTGTTGAGGCCCGCGCTGCGCGATCTTGAGCGCGCCCAGCCGGTTGCCCAGGGCCACACTGCGTTCCAGGCTCCAGCCCTTTTCCAGGCCGAAGAGCAGTGCGCCGCGGAAGGCGTCGCCACAGCCGGTGGGGTCGATCACATCGGCCGCCTTCACACCCGGCACGGCGGTGCGCTGGCCCTGCAGCCAGAGTTCGCAGCCCTCGGCGGCCAGCGTCACGATCACGCCCGACAAGTGTGAACGCGACATCGATTCCAGCGTCTGGCCCGTGCGGTCGCACAGCATGCGGCCTTCGTAGTCGTTGACCGCCACCCAGGTGGCGAGGTTCACAAATTCCTGCAGCTCGGGGCCGTCAAACTGCGGCAGCTGTTGGCCGGGGTCAAAGACGAAAGGGATGCCGGCTGCGTGCATCTGGCGCGCGCGCATCTGCATGGCCTCGCGGCCGTCGGGCGCGATGATGCCGATGCGAAGATCCTTGCGTGTCGGCGCCGGGATCAGGTGCGCGTTGCTCATCGCACCCGGGTGGAAGGCGGTGATCTGGTTGTTGTCGCGGTCGGTGATGATGATCGCTTGGGCGGTGTGCAGTTCTTCGTCGAAGCGCACGTTGCCCACGTCCAGCTCCATGGACTTGAAGCGCGCCAGATAGTCGCTGCCATCGCTGCCGAGTGCCGCCATGACGACGGGTTCACCGCCCAGCAGGTGCAGCGTGTAGGCGATGTTCCCGGCGCAGCCGCCAAATTCACGCCGCAGCGTCGGCACCAGGAAAGACACGTTCAGGATGTGCACCTGGTCGGCCAGGATCTGGTCTGCAAAGCGGCCGGGGAAGCCGGTGATGGTGTCGTAGGCGAGGGAACCGCAAATGAGCGCGGGCATGGTGTCTCCGTGGGGTTGTGCGGCCGCAGGCGGGTGCGCGGCCGGGCAGGGTGGGTCAGGGGTAAAACAGTTCGATCGTGTAGCCGGCTATCGGCTGCACGGGCTGCACCGGCTCGGCACCGCCAGGGGCCGCGGTGGCCTGCAGGGTGGCCTGCACGTTGAGTTCGCGGCCAGCGCCGATTGTGGCCTGCGGCGCGCCCAGCTCGGCCGCGCGCAGCACCTTGCGGGCAATCAGCCGGCCTTGGCTGTCGGTCAGCGTGACATCCAGCGCAGGCACGGCCAGGTCGATGCCGGCACGGTTGCGCAAGCCTACTTGCAGCCGGTAGAGGCTGGACTTTTCCACGCGCACCAGGCCGCTGCTTTCCACGGCCATGTACTCAATGGCCTGGGCGGCTTCCACCTTGCAGTTCAGCGCGGTGCAGGCCCGTTCCAGCCAGGAGCGTGACTCGGGCCAGGCGGCAGCCACCAGGTTGCGGTATTCGTGCCCCATTTGTGCTGCCAGGCCCAGCACGGACAGCACGCCCACGAGCACCAGCGCCGCGCGCACGCGCGGCCTGCGCCACAACGCGGCGCGGTCGGCGCTGGCGACGAAAGAGGGTTTGGCGTTGGCCTGCGCCAGTTCTTCAGCACTGATCTGGCTGCTGAAGTCGGGACGGGTGTGCAGGCTGGAATCGGCCGCGCTGTCGTCTTCCTGGATCGTCGCGTGCTGCGCCGCTGGCGGTAACGCTGACGGCAGGGCCGGCGCGCCGGGCCGCGCGGCCGGGTGGGCGTAGTCGTACTCTGCGTCTTGGGTTCGTTGCGCTGCTTCCGCTTCTTCTTCTGCCTCGCCGGCCACCGGCGGCGCCAACCCCGCGCCTGCGCTGCGTTGGGGCAGGCCGGTTTCCAGGTCCACCAGACCTTCCAGCGCGTTGAAGACTTCGCTGCAGCGCCCGCAGCGCACCCAGCCTTCGGAGACGCGCAACTGGTCGGGCACGACGCGAAACACCGTGCCGCATGCGCTGCAGCGGGTGGCCAGGCCGGTGGCCATCAGCGGCTGTCTTTCATGGCGCGGCAGCGCGCTGGCCACACATCAGGATCCAGCCCTCTTCGCTGTCCGCCACCGCGACTGGCAACCAGGGTGCATAGGCAGCCGTGATGTCCGCGGCCTGGCGTTCCAGGATGCCCGCCATCACCAGCCAGCCTCCGGGTTGCACGTGGCCGGCCAGCAGCGGTGCCAGCAGCTTCAGCGGCGTGGCCAGGATGTTGGCGAGCACCACGCCGTAGCGGCCGTGAGCCTGGTCGGGCAGACCCGCCGTGACTGCCACGCGGTTGTGCGCGGCGTTGTCGCGGGTGGCGCGCACCGCAGCGGGGTCGATGTCCACGGCGTCTATTCCCCCGGCGCCCAGCAGCGCTGCGCCAATGGCCAGGATGCCCGACCCGCAGCCGTAGTCCAGCACGCGACCCAGGCCCGTGCCCGCTTGCGCCAAGACGTGGCGCTGCGCCAGCCAGCGCAGGCACATGCGCGTGGTGGGGTGGGTGCCGGTGCCGAAGGCCAGACCGGGGTCCAGGCGGATGACGTGCCGCGCGGCAGCGGGTGGCTCATGCCAGCTGGGCACGACCCAGAAGTCGGGCGTGATGGCCACGGGCGCAAACTGGCTCTGCGTGATGCGCACCCAGTCCTGCTCGGCCACTTCAGCCAGGGCCTGGACGTGCAGACCTGCTGCCCAATCTTGCGCCAGCAGCAGCGTGGCCGCCCGTTCTGCAGCATCAGCGCTGTCGAACAGCGCCTTCAGCGTCGAGTGGTTCCAGCCCGCAGCCGGCGCCGGCATGCCGGGTTCACCGAAGAGCGCGTGTTCACCGTCGGTGCCGGCGTCGGCGTCTTCGACGGACACCGACAGCGCGTCGAGCTCGTCCATGAGCACGTCCGACACCGGCTCCACCAGGCTTTGCGGGGCGCTGAAAACCAACTCGTGCATAACAGCTAGCGGCGGTGTTGGCCGAGCCAACCTTCCAGGTAGTGGATGGTGGTCCCGCCTTCGATGAACTTGGCGTCGGCCATCAATTCGCGGTGCAGCGGGATGTTGGTCTGGATGCCTTCCACCACCGTCTCTGACAGCGCGGTGCGCATGCGCGCCAGTGCCTGGTTGCGGGTGTCGCCGTGGCAGATCACCTTGCCGATCATCGAGTCGTAGTTCGGCGGCACGAAGTAGTTGGTGTAGACGTGCGAATCCACCCGCACGCCGGGCCCGCCCGGAGCGTGCCACAACGAAATGCGGCCCGGCGACGGCGTGAACTTGTAGGGGTCTTCGGCGTTGATGCGGCATTCAATGGCGTGGCCGCGCATCTCGATCTGGCGTTGCACGAAGGGCAGCTTTTCACCGGCTGCGACGCGAATCTGCATC
>JAYSYB010000475.1:0-11465 GCA_043716775.1 Rubrivivax sp. | reverse complement strand
AATTTCCTGCTGTCGGTCTTGTGCCTGGTGTGGATGGCTGACGTGGCGGCCTACTTCGGTGGCCGCGCTTTTGGACGGCGCAAGCTGGCACTGTCCATCAGCCCCGGCAAGAGCTGGGAGGGCGTGTGGTCGGGCATGGCGGGTGTGCTGTTGCTGGCAGCGCTGTGGATGTGGATAGATAGCCGCTTCAACGTCGATGGGCCCAGCCTGTACACGCGGCTGTGGCTGGCTTTTGGGCTGCCGGGCACGACCGTGGCTCTGCTGGCACTGTCGGGTTTGAGCGTGGTGGGCGACCTGATCGAATCGCTGGTCAAGCGCGCTGCAGGTGCCAAGGACAGCAGCCAGTTGCTGCCCGGGCATGGGGGTGTGTTGGACCGTGTCGACGCGTTGTTGCCGGTGGTGCCGGCGGCCATGGCACTGATGACGCTGGTGGCCCGATGACGGTGCGTCAACGGTTGGTCATCCTCGGATCCACCGGCTCCGTCGGCACAAGCACGCTGGATGTGGTGGCGCGCCACCCTGATCGTTTTGAGGTCGTGGGTTTGAGCGCTTATCAGCGTGTCGATCTGCTGCTGCAACAGTGCCGCCGCTTCAAGCCGCGCGTGGCTGTGTTGCCGACGCCAGAACGTGCTGCGGAATTGCGCGCACTGCTGGCCGCTGAAGGCCTGCAAACCGAAGTCCGCAGCGGTGCCGCTGCGCTGAGCGAGCTGGCAGCTGCGAGCGAGGTGGACAGCGTGATGGCCTCCATCGTCGGCGCCGCCGGCCTGCCGGCCTGCATGGCGGCGGCCAAGGCGGGACAAAGGCTGCTGCTGGCCAACAAGGAAGCACTCGTGGTCGGCGGTGGCCTCTTCATGCAGGCGGTGGCCGAAGGCGGCGCGACGCTGCTGCCGATTGACAGCGAACACTCGGCCATCTTCCAGTGCCTGCCCGAAGACCGCAGCAGCTGGGCTAGGCGCGTGGACCACGTCGTGCTTACCGCGAGTGGCGGCCCGTTTCGCGAACGCACGCATGAGTCGCTGCACGGCGTGACGCCCGCGCAAGCCGTCGCACACCCCAACTGGGTCATGGGAAGCAAGATATCGGTCGATTCAGCAACGATGATGAACAAGGCGCTGGAAGTCATCGAAGCGCGCTGGCTGTTTGACCTGACGCCTGAGCAGATTCGCGTCGTTATCCACCCACAAAGCATCATCCATTCGATGGTGGTGTGCCGCGACGGGTCGGTGCTGGCGCAACTGGGCACGCCCGACATGAAAGTGCCCATCGCCTACGGCCTGTCGTACCCCGAGCGCATCGAATCTGGTGCGCCGCGGCTGGACTTCATGGCGCTGAAGGCGCTGACGTTTCAAGAGCCCGACCCCGCGCAGTTCCCCGGCCTGCACCTGGCCTGGGACGCGCTGCGCGCAGCGCCCGGCACTACCGCCATCCTGAATGCCGCCAACGAAGAAGCGGTGGCCGCGTTCTTGTCGGGAACCATTGGCTTCACTGCGATTCACAGTGTCAACGCCCGCACGCTGGACCGCACCCAGACCGGTTTTGGAGCCAGCCACACGCTGGACGACTTGCTTGAACTCGATCAGCGCGCACGCCGCACGGCGCAGCAGGTCATGAAGGAGCTGCGCGCATGACCACCCTGTTGGCCTTTCTGCTCACGCTGGGCGTGTTGATCGTGGTCCATGAATACGGCCACTACCGCGTGGCCGTGGCGTGTGGCGTAAAGGTGCTGCGTTTCTCGGTGGGCTTCGGCCCTGTGCTGTTTCGCCGCCAGCGCGACGCCAACAGCACCGAATTCGTCTTGTGCGCGTTGCCGCTGGGCGGCTATGTGCGCATGCTGGACGAACGCGAAGGCGCAGTGGCCGCGGGGGACCTGAACCAGGCCTTCAACCGCAAGCCGCTGCTGCACCGCGCCGCCATCGTCTCCGCAGGGCCCATCGCCAACCTCGTGCTGGCCGTGCTGCTGTATGCCGCGGCGCACTGGATCGGCATCGACGAGCCCAAGGCCGTGCTGGGCACGCCCGCCACCGGCAGCGTGGCCGAGCGTGCAGGCCTGCGCGCCGGCGACTGGGCGCGGTCGATCTCGGTGGACGGCAGCGAATGGGTCGATGTGCGGTCGATGTCTGACCTGCGATGGCAGGTCACCCAGGCCGCGCTGGCGCAACGCAACCTGAAGCTGCAGGTCAGTGACCGTGACGGCCGCGGCACGCGCACGCTGGCGCTGGACATGGCGGGCTTTGAGTCGCGCGATGTCGATGCCGGTTTTGTCAAGAAGGTCGGCCTGGCGACCGTATTCAGCGAGCCGCTGCTGGGTGAAGTCAAGGTCGCCGGCCCCGCAGCCAGGGCCGGGCTGAAGGCCGGGGACCGCGTGCTGTCTGTCGATGGCGTGGCCATCATCGACGCGCAGACGCTGCGCGACCGCATTCGCGGTGCGGTGCGTGAAGCGCAGGGGGTTTCGGCAGGTGTCGCTCAGCAGTGGGTTGTTGAACGTGCCGGCCGCTCGGTGCCAGTGGAAGTCACGCCGCGCATCACCCGCGACGGCGAAACCAGTGTCGGCCGCATCGACGCCTTTGTCGGCCAGCCACCGGCGATGGTGACGGTGCGCCACGGTTTCATCGAAGGCATTGCCCAAGGCGCGGTGCGCACCTGGGAGGTGTCGTCGCTGACGGTGCGCATGCTCGGCCGCATGCTGATCGGCGAAGCATCGCTGAAGAACCTGAGCGGCCCGATCACCATTGCCGACTACGCCGGTCAGTCGGTGCAACAAGGCCTGGCCTACTACCTCGGCTTCCTGGCGCTGGTGAGCGTGAGCCTGGGTGTGCTCAACCTGCTGCCGCTGCCCATGCTCGATGGTGGGCACTTGATGTATTACATTTTCGAGGGCGTCACCGGACGCCCCGTCTCCGACGCGTGGCTGGCCCGGCTGCAGCGCGGTGGCATCGTGGTGTTGCTGATGATGATGTCAGTGGCGCTCTTCAACGACGTGGCCCGCTTGCTGGGCCTGCACTGAATCTCCATGCTCCCTGCCTCCCCGTTTGGTCTGCTGCGCCCCGCTGCGGCGCTTGTTGTGATGGCCGCTGCGGCCACCGTGATGTCACCAGCCTGGGCCGTCGAGCCCTTCGCCATCAAGGACATCCGTGTCGAAGGCCTGCAGCGCACCGACCCCGGCACCGTTTTCGCGGCGCTGCCCTTTCGCATTGGTGACACCTACACCGACGACAAGGGAGCGGCCGCCTTGCGCGCGCTGTTTGCCACCGGCCTGTTCAAGGACGTGCGCATCGAAATCGACAAGCAGGTGGCGGTTGTCATCATCGATGAACGCTCGATCATCGCCACCGTCTCTTTCGTCGGCCTGAAAGAATTCGACAAGGAACCGCTGACCAAGTCGCTGCGCGACGCCGGCATCGCAGAAGGCCTGCCCTTCGACCGTGCGGTGATCGACCGCGCCGAGCAGGAAATCAAGCGTCAATACCTCAGCCGCAGCCTGTACGGCGCCGAGGTGGTGACGACGGTGACGCCGATGGAACGCAACCGAGTCAGCGTCACCTTCACGATGACCGAAGGCGACGCTGCGCGTATCAGCGACGTGCGCATCGTCGGCGCCAGCGTGGTGTCGCAGTCGACGCTGCTGGAACTGTTTGAACTTACGCCCAGCGGCTGGTTCACCTGGTACAGCAAGTCCGACCGCTATTCGCGGACCAAGCTCAATTCCGACCTGGAAAAACTTCGCGCCTGGTACTTCAACCGCGGCTATCTTGAATTTGCGATTGAATCGACGCAGGTCACGATATCGCCCGACAAGCAGACGATCTCGATCGCCATTTCCATCAGAGAAGGCCAGCCCTACACGGTGACGAGCGTGCGCCTGGAAGGCGACTACCTGGGCAAGGAAGAAGAATTTCGCGCCTTCGTGCTGCTGCGTCCGGGGCAACCGTACCGCGGTGACGCGGTGACTGAAACGTCCAAGCGCTTTCAGGACCTCTTCGGCCTGTACGGCTATGCCTTCGCCCGCATTGAACCGCGGCCGGAAATCGACCGCACCACAGGCCAGGTGGCGATGGTCTTTGCCGCCGAACCGCAGCGCCGTGTGTATGTGCGCCGTATCGACGTGGCGGGCAACACGCGCACGCGGGACGAAGTCATCCGGCGCGAATTCCGCCAGTTGGAATCTGCCTGGTATGACGGCGGCCTGATCAAGCTGTCCAAGGAACGTGTCGACCGCCTGGGCTACTTCAAGGACGTGGAAGTCGAGACCAACGAAGTGGCAGGCTCGCCGGACCAAGTTGACCTGGTCATCAACGTCACCGAAAAGCCCACCGGCAACCTGGCCATCGGCGCGGGCTATTCCAATGCGGAAAAGCTCACCTTTAATGCGTCGATCAAGCAGGACAACGCTTTCGGTTCAGGCCACAGCCTGGGCATCGAAGTCAACACCAGCAAGTACAACCGCACGCTGGTGGTCAGCACCGTGGACCCGTACTGGACGGTGGACGGCATTTCGCTGGCGATCGACGCTTTCTACCGCACGCAGCGCCCGGTCAACTACCTGGGCGACAGCTACCAACTGAAGACCCCGGGTGCGTCGGTGCGTTTTGGCGTGCCGTTCTCGGAATACGACACTGTCTTTCTGGGCCTGGGATGGGAGCGCACCGAACTGGGCACATCGGTCGGCCTGCCGCTGGCTTGGTTGAACTACCGCGCCCTTTACGGCGACAAGACCAACGCCTTCGCCGCCACGGTGGGCTGGGCGCGCGACGGGCGTGACAGCTTGCTGGTGCCTAGCAGCGGCCGCTACCAGCGGGTGTTCTTTGAGTGGAGCTTCCTCGGTGAAGTGAAGTACTTGAAGACCAACCTGCAGTACCAGGAATATTGGCAGCTGCCACTGCGACTGACGCTGGGCGTGAATGCCGAGGTCGGCATCGGCAAAGGCCTGGGTGGCAAGCCGTACCCGGTGTTCAAAAACTTCTACGGCGGTGGCCTGGGCACGGTGCGCGCGTTTGAACAAGGCTCGCTTGGCGTGGTGGACCCGACCGGCGCCTACATCGGCGGTGCGCGGCGCTTCAATGCCAACACTGAGCTGTACTTCCCGGTGCCTGGCACCGGCAACGATCGCACGCTGCGCATCTTTGGTTTTATCGATGCCGGCAACGTGTGGCGTGAAGACGAACAGGTCACCGCGTCGTCCCTGCGCGCATCTGCAGGCCTGGGCCTGAGCTGGATATCACCGGTCGGCCCCTTGAAGCTCAGCTGGGGCAAGCCGTTCCGCGTGCAGCGCAACGATAGAATCCAACGCTTCCAATTTCAAATCGGGACTGCCTTCTGATGAAGACGTTCGCTAATTTCACCGTCGCCACCGCCGCGCATGCGCTGATCGCAACGGCCGCGCTCTTCGCCGCTGCCGCACCGGTCGTGGCCCAGGAGCTCAAGATCGGTTACGTCAACAGCGAACGGGTGCTGCGCGAAGCCACCCCCGCCAAGGCCGCGCAGGCCAAGCTGGAAACCGAATTCAGCAAACGCGAAAAAGAATTGACCGACATCGGCGCGCGCCTGAAGGCGGCCGCCGACAAGCTGGACAAGGACGCGCCCACGCTGTCTGAAGCCGAACGCACCCGCCGCCAGCGCGAATTGGTGGAGCAAGACCGCGACCTGCAGCGAAAGCGCCGCGAATTTCAGGAAGACTTGAACCAGCGCCGCAACGAAGAGCTGGCGGCGGTGGTGGAGCGCGCCAACCGCGTCATCAAACAGATCTTCGATGCGGAAAAGTACGACCTGATCCTGCAGGAAGTGGTCTTTGCCAGTTCGCGCGTGGACATCACCGAGAAGGTGATCCGCGTCCTGAACAGCCCCGCCGCGTCTGGCAAGTGAGGGCCTCGCGCCCGCAGACTTGAGGACAGAGCCCATGCCCATGCGCACGCGCCTGGGCCCGCTGGCCCAACTGTTGGGGGCCGAGCTGGTGGGCGATGTGGACCTCGAAGTCACGCGCATCGGCCCGCTGGAGAGCGCCGACCGCACGACTATCGGCTTCCTGGCCAACCCGCGCTACCAGTCGCAGTTGGCCACCACGCAGGCCGGCTGCGTCATCGTCGCACCCGCGCTGCGCGACGCGGCAGTGGCGCGTGGCGCGGCGCTGATCCACACCGATCCTTACCTGGCCTTTGCGCGCCTGACGCAGTGGTGGGCCGCTCAAGCGCGGCGCGTGCCGCTGCACGGCGTGCATGCCAGCGCCGTGGTGGAAGAAGGTGCGCGCATCGCCGACACCGCATCGGTTGGCGCCTTTGCATTCATCGGCCGCGGTGCGAAGATTTGCGCCGGGGCGGTCATCGGCAGCCACGCCCATGTAGGCGAAGACGCAGCCGTTGGCGCCGGCACTTGGCTGAAGCCGCACGTCACGCTCAGCGATGCCTGCCGCATCGGCGCGCGCGGCATCGTGCACGGCGGCGCGGTTATCGGAGCAGACGGCTTTGGCTTTGCGCCTCACGAAGGGCGCTGGGAAAAAATTGAACAGCTGGGCAGCGTGACCATCGGCGACGACGTCGAAATTGGCGCCAACACCTGCATCGACCGCGGCGCGCTCGACGACACCGTGCTGGAAGATGGCGTCAAGCTGGACAACTTGGTGCAGATCGGCCACAACGTGCACGTCGGCGCGCACAGCGCCTTTGCAGGCTGCGTGGGCGTGGCCGGCAGCGCGCGCATCGGACGCCACTGCACGGCGGGGGGCGGGGCCATCATCCTCGGCCACCTGGAAATCGTCGATCACGTGCACATCAGCGCCGCCACGGTCATCACGCGGTCGATCCACAAGGCAGGCACCTACAGTGGCATGTTTCCCTTCGATGACAATGCGTCCTGGGAAAAGAACGCCGCCACGCTGCGGCAACTGCACGCATTGCGAGATCGGCTGCGGGCACTGGAGAAAAAGGCCTGACGATGCTCGACATTCAACACATCTTGCGCAAGCTCCCGCACCGCTACCCTTTCTTGCTGGTGGACCGCGTGCTTGAACTTGAAAAGGGCGTGCGCATCAAGGCGCTGAAGAACGTCAGCATCAACGAACCTTTCTTCCCAGGCCACTTCCCGGCGCGGCCGGTGATGCCCGGTGTGCTGATGCTGGAAGCGCTGGCCCAAGCCGCCGCGTTGTTGTCCTTTGAGTCCTTGGATGGCGACCGCGACGAAGACACCGTGGTGTATTTCGCCGGCATCGACGGCGCGCGCTTCAAGCGCCCCGTGGGCCCCGGCGACCAGTTAATCCTGGAGGCGGTTATAGACCGCCACAAGTCCGGCATCTACCGCTACAAGACCCGGGCCACGGTGGACGGTGTGCTGGTGGTGGAAGCCGATCTGATGTGCACGATGCGCAAGGCGATTTGAAGGCATGACGAAGATTCACGCCACGGCGCTTGTGGACGCGGCAGCCGAGCTGGCCGACGACGTGGGTGTTGGCCCCTACGCCGTCATTGGCGCGGGCGTCAAAGTGGGGCCCGGCACGATGATCGGCGCGCACTGCGTGATCGACGGGCCCACCACCATTGGCCGCGACAACCGCATCTTTTCGCATGCCACCCTGGGCGGTACGCCGCAAGACATGAAGTACCGCGGCGAGCCGACCGAACTGCACATCGGCGACCGCAACACCATCCGCGAGTTCTGCACCTTCAACCGCGGCACCACGCAGGACGAGGGCATCACGCGCGTCGGCAGCGACAACTGGGTCATGGCCTATGTGCACATCGCGCACGACGTGCAATTGGGTGACCACACCATCCTGGCCAACAACGCCACGTTGGCTGGGCATGTGCAGGTGGGCGACTGGGCCATCGTGGGGGGCTTGAGCGGTGTTCACCAGTTCTGCAAGATCGGTGCGCATGTGATGACGGGCTTTCAGAGCCATGTTTCGCAAGACGTGCCACCCTTCATGACCGTTGGCGGTAACCCGCTTGCGGTGCACGGCACCAATGCCGAAGGCCTGCGCCGGCGCGGTTTTTCCAGCGAACGGCTGGCACTCATCAAGCAGATGCACCGGCTGCTGTACCGCGACGGCCTGACGCTGGACAACGCCAAGGCCGCTGTTCAGCAGTTGCTGGGCACGGTGGAAGGCGGCGACGCCGACGTGCAGATGTTGCTGGGCTTTCTGGCCACTGCCACGCGCGGCATCGCGCGCTGAGACGCTCTGAGCCCGCCGATGCAGCTTGCGATGGTCGCTGGCGAGGCCTCGGGCGACCTGCTCGCGGGCCACTTGTTGCAAGGCCTGCGCGTGCGCTGGCCTGGGCTTCAAAGTCACGGTATTGGCGGCCCGCGCATGGCAAGCCAGGGCTTCGAGGCTTGGTGGCCTCACGACAAGTTGGCGGTGCGCGGTTACGTTGAGGTGCTGCGCCACTACCGTGAGATTTCGGGCATCCGCGATGCGCTGGCCCAGCGACTGTTGCAGCAAAGACCTGTCGCCTTCATCGGCGTCGATGCGCCGGATTTCAACCTGGGCCTTGAAGCGCGCTTGAAGCGCGGTGGCATCAAGACCATTCACTTCATCTGCCCGTCAATCTGGGCCTGGCGCGGTGGGCGGGCGAAGAACATGGCGGCCAGCGTGGACCACGTGCTGTGCCTGTTCCCTTTTGAGCCCGACTTGCTGCGTGCTCATGGCGTGGCCGCCACCTTCGTTGGCCACCCGCTGGCCGATGCGGTTCCGCTGGTGCCGCCGCGTGCGGCCAGCCGCCTTGCGCTGGGCCTGGGCGAACGCGACGCCGTGGTGGCGGTGCTGCCCGGCAGCCGCCGCAGCGAAATCGCCTGCATCGCCCCGCGCTTTCTGCAGGCCGTGGCGCTGTTGCACCGACAGCGCCCTAATCTGCGCTTCGTGTTGCCGGTGGTGCCAGGCTTGCGCCCGCTGCTGGAGCCACTGGTGGCCATGCACGCGCCCCACGCACCGCTGCGCCTGCTGGACGGCCAGTCGCATGCGGTGCTGGCCGCTTGCGACGTGACGCTCATTGCGAGTGGCACCGCCACGCTGGAAGCAGCGCTGTACAAACGGCCCATGGTCATCGGCTACAACATGCACCCTTTGAGCTGGCAGCTGATGAAGCGCATGAAGTACCAGCCCTGGGTGGGCCTGCCCAACATCCTGTGCCGCGACTTTGTCGTGCCCGAACTGTTGCAGGGCGACTGCGTGCCCGACAAACTGGCGGCTGCAGTGACGGCCTGGCTCGACGACCCTGCCGCCAGTGCCCGCGTCGCGCAGCGTTTCGAAGGCTTGCACACCCTATTGCGCTGCGACACCGCCACCCGAGCCACCGATGCCATCGCGCAAGTCCTTCAAGCTTGAACAGCTGGGCCTGGGCTGGGACCTGCCAGGCCTGGTGGCTGGCGTGGACGAGGCAGGCCGCGGGCCACTGGCTGGGCCGGTGGTGGCGGCCGCAGTGATCCTGGATGAGCTTGCGCCCGTGACCGGCCTGGCGGATTCGAAAGTGCTCAGCCCACGCCGGCGTGAACTGCTCTTCGACCAGATCCGCGCGCGCGCGCTGTGCTGTTCGATTGCCAGTGCCAGCGTCGAGGAGATCGACCGCCTCAACATCCTTCAAGCCACGCTTCTGGCGATGCGCCGCGCGGTGGAAGGGCTGCGCTTGTTGCCGCACCGCGTGGTGGTGGATGGCAACCGCGTGCCGCTTTTGCCCATGACGGTGGCAGCCATCGTCAAGGGCGACGCCAAAGTGGCGGCGATCTCTGCCGCATCGATCCTGGCCAAGGTGCAACGGGACCGCTGGTGCGCCGATCTGCACCAACAGTTTCCGCACTACGGCTTCGCCACCCACAAGGGCTACCCGACGGCCGGACACCTGGCCGCACTGCAGCGGCACGGGCCTTGTTCCGCGCACCGCCGCAGCTTTGCGCCAGTGCGTGCCGCGGAGCGGCTGGTGTGAGGGAACCTGTCCTTGTCACCTCGCGCGATAACCCGTTGCTGGTGCGCTTGCGCCGCCTGGCGCAGGACGGCGGCGCCTATCGGCGGGGCGGCCAGGTGTGGTTGGAAGGCCAACACCTGTGCAGCGCGCTGCGGGTGCGCGGTGGCGCCGCCCAGCAGGCTGTCGTCAGCGAAGCGGGCTGGCAAGACCCGGCGCTGCGCGAGCTTGCAGCCTGGGCGGCCAAAGTCAGCATCGTGCCTGCGCCGCTGTTTGCATCAATCAGCGGCCTGGAGTCACCTGGGCCAATAGGCTTCGTGCTGGCGCTGCCCGAAAGTCCAGCCATCGACCCGCACGCGGCCACCGTCGTGCTCGACCGGCTGCAAGACGCCGGCAACGTGGGCAGCATCCTGCGCAGCGCGGCCGCTTTTGGCGTGCAGCAAGTGCTGGCGCTGAAAGGCACGGCGGCGTTGTGGTCGCCGAAGGTGCTGCGCGCCGGCATGGGTGCGCACTTCAGCCTGCGGTTAGTCGAAGGTCTGGACGAGTCCGCGCTGCAGGTGCTGCAGGTGCCGCTCGTGGCCACCAGTTCACACGCTGGCGATGAACTGCCTAACTCTCATATTCCATCACCTTGCGCGTGGGTGCTGGGGCATGAAGGGCAGGGCGTCTCTGCCGACTTGCTGCACCGCTGCGCGCTGCAGTTCCGCATCCCGCAGCCGGGTGGTGAGGAGTCGCTCAACGTCGCGGCTGCCGCCGCAGTGTGTTTTTACGAGAGCGCGCGTAGGGCTCAATAGATCAACCGGTCGGGCCGCAAGTCGCGCAGGATGGTGGTTGCAATCTCTTCGATCGATTTGTGCGTGGACGACAGCCAGGCCACGCCTTCGCGCCGCATCATCGCTTCGGCCTCGTTGACTTCGTACCGGCAGTTCTCCAGCGCTGCGTACTTGCTGCCGGGCCGGCGCTCATGGCGGATCTGCGCCAGCCTTTCGGGATTGATCGTCAGGCCGAAACATTTGCGCTTGTGCGGAGCCAGCGGCGTGGGCAGGCGGCCGCGGTCGAAGTCTTCAGGGATCAGCGGGTAGTTGGCGGCCTTGATGCCGTGCTGCATGGCCAGGTACAGGCTGGTCGGCGTCTTGCCGCTGCGGCTGACGCCGAGCAGGATGACGTCGGCGCTTTCGAGGTTGCGCGAGCTCTGGCCGTCGTCATGCGCCAGGCTGAAGTTGATGGCTTCGATGCGTTCGTTGTATTCCGCGCTTTGGCTGGCGTCTGAAAAGCGGCCCACGCGGTGGTTGCTCTTGACGCCAAACTCCACCTCCAGCGGTTCGACGAAGGTGCGGAACATGTCCAGCACCAGGCCCGCGCAGCGCGGGTTGGTGACGATGGCGCGCACCTCGTCGTTGATGAGCGTGATGAAGACGATGGGGCGCTTGCCTTCGCGCTCGGCGGTGTCGTTGATCTCACCCACCACCACATGGGCCTTGTCCACCGTGTCGATGAAGGGCCGCCGCACATGGCGCGGTTTGGCCGGGAACTGGTTGAGGATCGAATTGCCGAAGGTCTCGGCGGTGATGCCGGTGCCATCCGAGA
>JAYSYB010000474.1:0-11509 GCA_043716775.1 Rubrivivax sp. | reverse complement strand
GGCGGGTCTGCAAGGCAAGGTGGCGCGGCTGTCAAACCTGGCGGTGTGGCAATGGCCCGCCGACCAGAGCCAGGCGCTGGCCGGCATGGCCCAAAGGTCGATGCAGTTGCAGGTCACCGTGCAGGACGGCCAGCTCTGGGTGGGCGACGGCCGCCAGAGTGTGGAACTGCAGCCCATCGTCCTGAAGGAAGCCAGCCGATGAGGCGCTTTGCCGCACCGGTTGCCACTTTCCTTGCCACAGTCCTCGTCAGCGCCTTCTTCGTGCCGCCCGCCATGTCCCAAGACACACCCACCCCCGACCCCTACCTGTGGCTGGAAGACGTGCAGGGCGACCGCGCGCTGGCCTGGGTGCGTGACCGCAATGCAGAGACTGAAAAGCTGCTGCAAGCGCAGCCCGGCTTTGAAGACCGCAAGCAGCAGATTCGCGAAGTGCTGGACTCGAAGGATCAGATCCCCTATGTCGTGCGCCGCGGCGACTGGTTCTACAACTTTTGGCGCGACGCGCAAAACCCGCGCGGCTTGTGGCGGCGCACGACGCTGGCCGAATACCGCAAGCCCAAACCGTCAACAGACACGGCTTGGGACACCGTGATCGACGTCGACGCGCTGGCCAAGGCTGAGAAAGAAAACTGGGTCTGGGCGGGAGCCAACTGCCTGGCGCCAGACTACCGGCTGTGCCTGGTGTCGCTGTCACGCGGCGGGGCAGACGCGCATGTGGTGCGTGAATTCGACACCGTGGCCAAGCGCTTCGTGGCCGGTGGTTTTGAAGCGCCAGAAGCCAAGAGCCGGCTTGACTGGATCGACGCCAACACGCTCTTCATCGGCAGCAACTTCGGCCCCGGCTCCCTCACCGATTCTGGCTACCCGCGCACCGTCAAGCGCTGGCAGCGCGGCCACAAGCTGACCGACGCGGTGACGGTGTTTGAGGGCCAGACCCAGGACGTGTCGGTTTTTGTTTCGGTGGACCACACGCCGGGCTTCGAACGCACGGTGTTCGGCCGTGCGGTCACTTTCTACACCAATCAGATTTACCTGCTGCAAGGCGACAAGCAGGTGCCCATCGACAAGCCTGCCGATGCACAGCTGGCCTTCTGGCGCGACCGGGTGCTGCTGGAACTGCGCAGCGACTGGACCGTGGGCACCACGGTCTGGCCGCGCGGCTCGCTGCTGGTCGCCAACGCCGAGGCTTACCTGCGCGGCGAACGCAACTTCACCGCGCTCTTCACGCCCACCGCCACACGGTCGCTGGACGGCTACAGCACCACGCGCGGCAGCGTGCTGGTCAACGTGCTGGACAACGTGGCCAGCCGGCTGGAAGAGTGGACACCGCCCACGGCGCCCACACCCACCACACCCACCACACCGTCCACCTCCGCCCCATCGGCGGCAACAAGCGCATGGACACGGCGCGAGGTGAAAGCACCCTACCCCGGCAAGCTGTCGGCCACCGCCCTGCACGACCCGATGCTGAAGAGTGACCCGCTGGCGGAAGCCTACCTTCTAAATTCAGCTGACTTCCTGCAACCCGATGCGCTGCTGCTGGGCCGCACCGGCAGCGACGAACGAGAAGAACTGAAGTCACGCCCGACCTTCTACGACGCCACCGGCATGCGCGCCGAGCAGCGTCTTGCCACCAGCAAGGACGGCACGCGCGTGCCCTACTTCATCGTCTGGCCCAAGGGCGTGAAGAGTGGCACCGACGCGGGCGGCAAGAACCCCACACTGCTGTACGCGTATGGCGGCTTCGAGAACGCGCTGACACCCTGGTATTCGGGCTCCATTGGCCGCGTGTGGACCGGCCAGGGCGGTGTCTTCGTCGTCGCCAACATCCGCGGCGGCGGTGAATTTGGTCCGGCCTGGCACCAGGCCGCCATCCTGCAGAACAAGCAAAAGAGCTACGACGACCTGGCGGCCGTGGCTGCAGAACTCATCAAGACCCAGATCACAAGTCCGGCGCACCTGGGTATCCAGGGTGGCAGCAATGGCGGCCTGCTGGTGGGCGCGGTGATGCTGCAGCAGCCCGAACTCTTCAACGCCGTCGTCTGCCAGGTGCCGCTGCTGGACATGCAGCGTTATCACAAGCTCTTGGCGGGTGCGAGCTGGATGGCCGAATACGGTGACCCCGACAAACCCGAAGACTGGGCCTACCTCTCGCGCTACAGCCCTTACCAGAACGTAAGGGCCGGCATGAAGTTGCCCAAGGTCCTGTTCACCACCAGCACCCGCGACGACCGCGTGCACCCCGGCCACGCGCGCAAGATGGCGGCGCGCATGCTGGAACAGGGCCACCCGCTGCTGTACTGGGAGAACATCGAAGGTGGCCATGGCGGCGCGGCCGACAACGGCCAGCGCGCGCAGATGATGGCCCTGGAATACACCTTCTTGTGGCAACAGCTGGGCAACCGCTGAAGCCTGCGCAAGCCGCCGCACAACGCCATGCTGAGCTGGATTGACGACGGCCAACCGCTGCCGTCGGCGCATGCCGCCTTGGGCCCGGACAGCGATGCGCCGGGCTTGGTAGCGGCCGGGGGCCGCGTCACGCCGCAGCGCCTGGAAGAGGCTTACCGCAACGGCATCTTCCCCTGGTTCAGCGCCGGCCAGCCGGTGCTCTGGTGGTCCCCCGACCCGCGCATGGTGCTGCCGGTTGCAGACTTCAAACTCTCGCATTCGCTGCGCAAGACACTGCGGCGCTTTCTGCGCACACCCGGCTGCAGCTTGCGCATCGACCATGACTTTCGCGCGGTCATGCAAGCCTGCGCGCAAACCCCCCGCGCAGGCCAGGACGGCACCTGGATCGTGCCGGCCATGGTCGATGCGTACTGCGAATGGCACCGCGAAGGCCGCGTCCACAGCGTCGAGACGTGGGTTGACGAAGAGTTGGTCGGTGGCCTGTACTTCGTGGCCATCGGCCGCATGTGTTTTGGTGAATCGATGTTCTCGCACCGCAGCGATGCGTCGAAGATCGCACTCGCAGCCCTGGTGGCCGCCTGCCGCGTGCGCGGCGTGCCGCTGATCGACTGCCAGCAGAACACCGGCCACCTGGCCAGCCTGGGCGCGCACGAAATTTCACGCGCAGCCTTTCTGGCTCATGTTGCGGATGCCGTTGCGCAGGGACTTGGCGAAAGCGCGCCAAAGGATTGGACCTATGATGAAGCGGCCTGGGCGCTGCTGCCACTTTGACGCCCGGTTGTTGTCCAGCAAGGTGACTTTCGCAAGCCGGCTTGAAGCGCACGTGACACATCCCAAAGAGCTGCCCCTGCGATCGTTGCAGTTCTATGCAACCGCACCCTACCCCTGCAGCTACCTGCCCGACCGGCAGGCGCGCTCGCAGGTGGCCACGCCAAGCCACTTGATCCACGCCGAAACCTATTCGGGCCTGGTCGCTGCCGGCTTCCGCCGCAGCGGCATGTTCACCTACCGCCCCTATTGCGACGGTTGCCGAGCCTGCGTGCCGCTGCGCGTGCCGGTCGCCACTTTCCAAGCCACGCGCAGCCAGCGCCGGTCACAGCGCCAGCATGGCAATCTGGTGTCTCGCGTGCTGCGCCTGGGTTTTGTGCCTGAACATTACCAGCTCTACCTGCGTTACCAAAGTGGCCGCCACAGCGGCGGCGGCATGGACCAGGACAGCGTTGACCAGTACACCCAGTTCCTGCTGCAAAGCCGCGTCAATTCACGCATGGTGGAATTTCGCGAACCGGGCTTTGACGGCCAGCCCGGCGCGCTCAAGATGGTCAGCATCCTGGACGTGCTGAGCGACGGCCTATCGGCTGTCTACACCTACTACGAACCCGAGCCCGGCACGAGCTACGGCACCTACAGCGTGCTGTGGCAGATCGAACAGACGCGCATCCTCAAACTGCCGAGCGTGTACCTGGGCTACTGGATCGAACAGAGCCCGAAGATGGCCTACAAGGCCAACTTCGGGCCGCACCAGTTGCTGATCGATGGGCGCTGGCAGGCTGCGCCGACCGTGCGGGCTTCAACCGCCGGCTGAATCACACCAGACCTCGCCCCTGGCAAACGCCCTGCCGTCGGCCTGAAGTTTGAGCAGGTGCGCCAGCAACGACCGCCGCGCCATCGGGTGCAAGGCGGCGGGCACGTCGTCATAAACACGCTGAAGCAAGGCGTCGATGGGCGCAGCGCCCAGTGCCTGCAGGGCAACCACCACCTTGGCCTCGCGCTTCAAACGGTGCGCCACCAGGGCGCGCAGCACCGCGTGCGGGTCAGCCACCAAGAAGCCATGGCCGGGAGCAAGCCAGGCCAGGTCTACATCCAGCAGCATCGTGAGTGAATTCAGGTAGGCCGCCATGTCGCCGTCGGGCGGATTGATGACGACCGTCGAGCCCTGCATCACATGGTCGCCCGTGAAAAGCGTGCGCTCTTCTTCCAGCAGATAGCACAGGTGATTGGACGCATGACCGGGGGTGTGGACAACGCGCAGCGTGACGCCGTCGGCCAGCGGCAGGCGCTCACCATCCCGCAGTTCGCGCTGCGGCGCAAAGCTGTCGTCCTCCCATTCCGGATGCGCAGCCGTGCGGCCAAAAACCGGCGCGCCGGTGGCGGCAGAAAGCGCGGCGGCGCCCGGCGAATGGTCCTTGTGCGTGTGCGTCACCAGCACCTGCGTCAGCCGGCCCGGCAGCCCGCCAGACACTGCAGCCAGGGCCGCCAGGATGGCCTGCAGGTGCGGCTCACTCACTGGGCCGGGGTCGATGGCCGTCCAGCTGTCGCCAGCACCCACCAGGTAGGTGTTGGTGCCCGGCCCGGTCATCGGCCCCGGGTTGGGTGCGGTGATGCGCACGGTGTGCGGCGACAGCCGCACGGCGCGGCCGGGCAGCAGGTCGGCATGCACGTCGCCCCGGCCTTGCGGATCCAGCCGCGCGACTTCTGCATAAGGCAGTTCATGCGGCAGCACGACGCGCGGGCCGCGTGGACCGACGGCACGGCGCGGCATGATCAGCGGCACCTGCTTCAAGTCATGCGCCGCCTGCAACGCGCTGGCCGCCGTGGCGTGGCGCCCCAAGTCTTGCAGGGTGCGCTGCGTCACTGGCAGCAGCTTCAGGCCGCGGTCGGGAGCCAGGGCTTGCGCGGGGGTGATCCACATCAGCTCCTGCGCTTCCCCGCCGTCAGCCACGGCCTGCTGGCGTTGCGGCGCCATGGCCATGAAGAAGCGCGTGTCGAAACGCTTGGGTGAACCTGGCGGGGTGAGCCAGTGGCTGCAGTACACGAGGCCGCTCACGTCGAGCGTCAGGCCCGTGGCGCGACAGAAGTCGGCGGCACTGGCCGCGCCCTGCTGCAGCCGCGCGCGCCACGGGTGCAGCGCGGGCAGATCGATGTCGGCGCCGTCATCACGGCACGCCAGCAGCAGGCCCACTTCTTCAAAGGTTTCGCGCACTGCCGCCACGAAGTAGTCCAGCCCGCCAGCCGCCACGCCCAGCTTCGCGCTGGCCGCAACGTCGCCCAAGCCGACCGTGAAGACGTGGGCTTCGCGGTCACGCGCATCCAGCACACCGCCTGGGAAGACAGCGGCGCCGCTGCGGGCGTCGGCGTCGCGTTCAGCGCGGCGCAGCATCAGCACTTCAAGCCCTTGATCGCCGTCGCGCAGCAGCAACAGCGACGCAGCGGTGCGCGCATCGGCTGCTGCGGTGTAGGCGGGTGGGTTCTGGCTTGCGTTTGCGGGTGCAGCTGCGTGCTGCGCACTCCGGAGTTCGCCCTTGGGGCTGCCCTGCGGGCTCATGCTGCGGCCCCGGCACTCACGAGCGCTTGCACCTCGGCCGCGCCGAAACCCGCCTCTTGCAGCACCTGCGCGGTGTGCTCACCCACCGTGGGCGCAGGCCGTGGGTGGGCTGCCGACGTGCGGCCGAAGCGGGGCGCGGGGGCGGGCTGCACCACGCCGCCCACAGTCACAAAGCCTTCGCGGGCCAACGCGTGGGCATGCTGCGGCGCTTCATCAAAAGACAGCACCGGCGCGAAGCAGACGTCGCTGCCTTCGAGACGCGCACACCATTCTTCGCGGGTGTGCTGGCGCACGGCTTGGGCGATTGCCCCGCGCAGTTCAGGCCATAGGCGCTGGTCGTACTGGTGGCTGAGGTAGCGCGGGTCAAGCGCCAGTTTCTGCACCAGCAGCGCAAAGAACTTTGGCTCCAGCGCAGCCAGGGTGATGTGGCGGCCGTCGGCGGTTTCATACGCAGCATAGAAGGGCGCGCCACCGTCCAGCAGGTTGCTGCCGCGCGGGCCTTCCCAGTTGCCGGCCGCCCGCAGGCCGAAGAAGACGGACGCAAGAGAAGCCGCACCGTCCACCATCGCCGCATCCACCACCTGCCCCAGCCCCGAGCGCTGGCGTTCGAAAAGCGCCGCCAGCACGCCAAAGGCCAGAAACATGGCCCCGCCGCCGTAGTCCCCCACCAGATTCAGCGGTGGCAGTGGCGCACCACCTGTCGGGCCGATGGCGTGCAACACACCCGTTAGCGCGATGTAGTTCAGGTCGTGCCCGGCGGCGGCCGACAGCGGCCCGCTCTGGCCAAAGCCGGTCATGCGGCCATAGACAAGGCGCGGGTTCAACACCGCGCACGGCTCAGGCCCGAGGCCCAGCTTTTCCATCACGCCGGGACGGAAACCTTCCACCAGTACATCGGCACTGGACAGCAGGCGCAGCGCCGCATTCCGGCCTGCCCCCACTTTCAGGTCCAGCGCCACCGACCGCCGGCCACGGGCGTTGACGTCGTGACGTGGCGCCATCGCCAGGCCCAGGCCGCTGGGCTCCAGGCGGTCGATGCGCACCACGTCGGCACCCAGGTCGGCCAGCAGCATGCAAGCCAACGGTGCCGGGCCGATGCCGGCGAATTCAATGACGCGCAGGCCATGCAAGGGGCCATTCGGGGGTTCGTTCATGCAGCGAGTTTGCCGCAACGCCCGCCGGGTCACCCTGCCAAGGGGCTGAACTTTGTTCCTGTCTGCAGCTCAGGTCATTTTGGCGTCGCTGTGAATCAAGACTTTCGTCAATGGCTTGGTAGGATCAATTCCATGAAAGTCTTCTACTGGGCGATGGGAATACTCATCGTTGCGACCTTTGTACCTTCGGTGTTTTACATGGCGCTCTATGCGACCACTGGAGAAAACACCTGCTTGCGCCGCGCCCGTTCGCTGTGGAACTTCACCCGTGTGTTGTCCATGCTCGGCGTCAACCTGTTGATCTGGGGCCACGTCGCCGTTGGCTTGTGGCAGATCTGGTTCCGGTGACCGGTGGCCGTCCCGTCCAACGCAGAGGCGCCTTGTCCGCGAGTCTGGTTTCCATGGACGCCGTTTTGCCTAAGCGGAATTCACAGTGTCGCGGTCTGGTCTTCAAGCATTGGCAATCCGCTTGAGTCAAACGTTAGGCGTTGCCTTGCAAGCTGGCGGCGAGCCCGCCTGACGCAAAGCTGCTGAGGTTGCGGACTTTCAACGATGGCAAGGCCGCGGACGACAATTTGCGGCGCTTTGCAAATCTGGGCCGAAGCATGGCGCCGCGATACGAGCTTTGAAGCAGCGCAGGTCCTGTGCGCCGGCCAACTGCAGGTCAACCTCAGCGACAGCCTTGTCGGCGTGGCCGGGGGTGCAGGCGCGTCACCGCCAGAACCATGCGCAGTGGCCAGCCGCCTGAGCGCGACAGGAAGTGTTGACGCTGGCCAAAAATTGGCCAGCAAACGAGGGTGATGCCGACCGAATGTTGACCGGGGTGATCAAGCTGCTCTGCCTACTTTTTTGGCGGGGGAGACAGAGATGATCACCATGGCATTGATAGGCAAGGTTCGCGGCATGCGAATGCCAAGGCCATGAAATGCTTGTTCGACGCGCACACGCGCTCGTTCGCCGTCATGGGCGGCATCGCCCGGCGCGGCATCTACGACTTGCATGTTGACGGCGGTTGACCGTGTGAGGAAGGGCAAGGGCCGCACCGTCAACCAGCGCTTCGCCCCTGAATACAGGTCCTGCCGCGTTGAGAAGTCATGGCTCCGGCACCCTTCCGACGGCGCAGCGACGGGCTTCCTCTGTGGCGGGGAGGTTTCTCGATCGGGTCGATTCGAGTGGCGCAAGACCGTGGGCATGCATCAATTCTCGTGAGCCAGTAGCTCAAATAAAGAGCTTCCGGACAAACGATCAATCCTTGCGTCCCAGCACGACAATGTGGCGATGAACAACCCCACGCACTCCCTTCGCCCCGCCACGCCCGCTGACCTGCGGCCCATCGTCGGCCTGATCCGCGAACTGGCGGCTTTTGAAGAACTCGCCCACTTGGTGGTGGTCACACCGGAGTCCCTCTCGCCGCATCTCTTTGGCGAGCGCCCGGCCGCCGAAGCGGTGGTGGGTGAGGTGGAGGGTGTCGTGGTTGCCTTCGCGCTTTACTTCACCAACTTCAGCACCTTCCTGGGCCGCCCGGGGCTCTATCTGGAAGACCTGTACGTGCAGCCCGCGCACCGCAGCACAGGGCTGGGCAAGGCCCTGCTGCAGCACCTGGCAACGCTGGCGGTTTCACGCGGCTGCGGGCGCTTTGAGTGGAGCGTGCTGGACTGGAATCAGCGCGCCGTCGCTTTTTATCAAAAGATGGGCGCCACGGTGATGCCCGACTGGCGCATCTGCCGCGTCACCGGTGACGCGCTGACGGCATTGGCGCGCTAGTCGGTCCACGCCACTTGATCACGCCACCAGCGCCGCCATCAAACGGTCCAGCGGCAATCGGCGGCTGACCGTGCCCTCGCCCACCACACAGGCCACCGCGTTGCCGGGCTGGCTCGTGTCGCGCCGCACGGGCACGGGCAGCGGCGCGCCGCGCGCATTGCTGAGGCAGGCGACGACGGGCGCGGTGATGGTTTCTCCGCGCGCCACCACCACCGCCAGTTCGCCCGACACCAGGCGCACGTGGCAGCCGGGCGGGTAAATGCCGAATTCCTTGACCAGCGCAGCCGTCATCGGGTGGCCGGGGTCCTGCATGAACATCTGGCGGCCGGCCTGGTCGGCGCTGATGGCGACGCGCGTCGAGCGTGAGGCGAGCTTGGAGGTGTAGACGTCCGACCGCCGCACCAGCGACGCCAGCTCCGCCACGTCCGTGCTGCCGCTGGGGTAGCCGCTGCCGTCTTCGTTTTCATGGTGCTGCAGCACCGCGCGGGTCCACAGCGCGTCGGTCACGCCAGCCGCTTCCAGCATACGCACGCTGCGCATCGGGTGCGTCTGCAAGGCGCGGCGCTGGTCAGGGTTGGGCGCGGTGGCCTGGCGCGCCAGCTGGCCCTGCAGTTCCAGCATCGACAGGTTCATCGTCAGCGCCACCTTGAAGGCGCGTTCCGCTTCGGGCGGCTCCCAGCCCAGGCGCTGTGCGACCAGCAGGCTTGTGATGGCGGTCTGCAGGGAACGCTGCGCGCCGTAGTTGGTGTCGGCACTGCCGCCCTGGCGCATGACCTGAAAGATGGCCAGATCGGGGTCGCGTTCGATCAGCGACGTGACCGGTACGGCAGCGTCGTTCAGCGCCTGGCGAAAGGTGGCTGCCTGCGCCGTGCGCAAGGTGTCGCTGAGCTGCGTCAGTGCGTGCGACCACAGTTGCGGCAGCAGTCCGCGCGGGGCCTTCAGGATCTCGTCGCGAGGGCTCTGCAACTCAGCCATGTCCACCAGCGCGCCGCGGGTCAGGATGGCGTGAAGCTGCTCTTGCGACACCACACGCTGCCCGCGCGCCAGCAGCAGCGTGTGGTCTGCATTGCGCACATTGAAGGGCAGCGGCATACCCAACTGCAGGCGGTGCTTGACGGTGGAAAGCTCGGCGTAGGGCATGGGGCGGGTGACCTGCTGGCGGCCCAAGGCGGGACCGGTATGGCTGGTTTTTCGGCCGCCGGGCCTTGAACTTGACCGGGCGCAGGCGCTGCGGCTCACTTTGGGGAATGTCCGCAGCGCCGGCCTGCAGCGGCAGCTTAAGCTTGAGGCGTGAAGCGCCGAAAACATGCCGTTGTGGTTGATGCCCCCGCAGACGCAGACGCAGACGCAGACGCAGGGGCAGACGCAGACGTTGACGCCCACGCCGCCCTGCACACCGGCCTGCACTGGCGGGTACCGCGCCAGTTCAACATCGCTGCGGTCTGCTGCACCCGCTGGGCAAGGCGCCCGGCCACGGCTGGCCGCACCGCCATCGCCTGGGAACACGAAGACGGCCGACAAGGCCGCCTGAGTTACGCCGCGCTGCAAGCCGACGCCGACCGCCTGAGCCACGCGCTGCAGCGCCTGGGCGTGCGGCGCCGAGACCGTGTCGCCATCGTCATGCCGCAGCGGCCCGAGACCGCAGTGGCGCACATGGCGCTGTACCAGATGGGCGCGGTGGCGATGCCGCTGTCGATACTGTTTGGGCCCGACGCGCTGGCCTACAGGCTGCAGGACAGTGGCGCAGTGCTGGCCATTGCTGACGAGGGCGCCATCACCAGCCTGCGGTCGGTTCGCGCTGATTGCCGGGCGCTGCGCACGGTGCTGGCGGTGGGTATGGCTGCAGGGCAAGGCGATATCGACTGGACGGCGGCAATGGGCCGCGGGCGCAAGCCCTTTGCAGCTTGCAAGACAGGCGCCGACGACCCGGCGGTGCTGATCTACACCAGCGGCACCACCGGCCCGCCCAAGGGCGCGTTGATCGCCCACCGCGGACTCATCGGCAATTTGAGCGGCTTTGTCTGCAGCCAGAACTGGTTCGGCTTTGGCCCCCCGCAAGACAGCGATGAAATCTTCTGGAGCCCTGCCGACTGGGCCTGGACCGGCGGGCTGATGGACGCATTGCTGCCCACGCTGTACTTCGGCCGCACCATCATCGGCTACCAGGGCCGCTTCGGGCCTGAGCGTGCCTTTGACCTGATGCAGCGCCACGCGGTGACGCACACCTTTCTCTTCCCCACCGCGCTGAAGGCGATGATGAAGGCGGTGCCCGAGCCAGCGGCGCGCTACACCTTGCAGCTGCGCGCAATCATGAGCGCGGGCGAGGCGGTAGGCGACACGGTGTTCCACTGGTGCCGGCAGGCTCTGGGCCTCACCGTCAACGAGATGTTCGGCCAGACCGAGATCAACTACATCGTGGGAAATAGCGGCAGCTACATCGCCACGGATGGCCAGCGCCGCCCCGCCTGGCCTGCCCGGCCCGGCAGCATGGGCCGCGCCTATCCGGGTCACCGTGTTGCGGTGATCGACGGTGCGGGCCTCGAATGCCGACGCGGCACGCCCGGTGACGTGGCCGTGCACCGGCTGGATGTGCATGGCCAGCCCGACCCGGTGTTTTTCCTGGGCTACTGGGGCAAGAACGGGCGCAGCGACGCCGCTACCGCGGCCAAGTTCACCGGCGACGTGCAAAACAGCTGGTGCCGCACCGGCGACACCGCCGTGATGGACGCAGACGGCTACCTCTGGTACCAAGGCCGCAGCGACGATGTCTTCAAGGCGGCGGGCTATCGCATCGGCCCCAGTGAGATCGAGAACTGCCTGGTCAAGCACCCGGCCGTCGCCAACGCGGCCGTCGTGC
>JAYSYB010000473.1:0-11528 GCA_043716775.1 Rubrivivax sp. | reverse complement strand
GGCGCCATCGTCACCGAGCAGATCTTCCGCATCCCCGGCATCGGCAGCCTGCTGATCGACGCCATCCTGCGCAACGACACACCGGTCATCATGGCCGTTACTTTCGTCTTCAGTTGCCTCGTCATCTTCTTCAATCTGGTAGCAGACATGCTCTATGGCTGGCTTGACCCCCGCATCAGTTACCGCTAACCCCGCCGCTGACCTTCCGGCCGCGCGCAAGACCGTCAGCGTCTCGCCCTGGGCCGAAGCCTGGCGGCGCTTCAAGCGCCACCGCATGGCGTACTTCAGCCTGTGGGTGCTGGGCCTGCTGGTGCTGGCGGTGTTGATCGGGCCACTGATCTACAAGGTCGGCATCAACGACATCGACTTCAAGGCCCGTCTGGTGGACCCGTCCGCCGGCCACCTGATGGGCACCGACGACCTGGGCCGCGACCTGCTGGCCCGCGTGCTGTACGGCGGCCGCATCTCCTTGGCGGTAGGCCTGGCGGCCATGCTGATGGCCATCACCGTCGGCGTGTTCATCGGCGCCGTGGCGGGAATCTCGCGCGGCTGGGTCGACACCGCGTTGATGTGGGTCACCGACCTCTTCCTGAGCCTGCCGCAACTGCCGCTCTTGCTGTTGCTGATCTTCCTCTTCCGCGAACCGCTCAAGCAGCTGCTGGGGCTGGAGATGGGCATCTTCATCCTCATCGTCGTGGTCATTGGCGGCTTTCGCTGGATGCCCGTGGCGCGGCTGGTGCGCGCGCAGTTCTTCAGCCTGCGCGAGAAGGAATTCGTCGAAGCCGCACGCGCGCTGGGCGCCAGCGTGCCGCGCCAGGTGGTGCGGCACATCCTGCCCAACAGTCTGGGGCCGGTGATCGTGGCCGCCACCATCGACGTGGCTGCGGCCATCATTGCCGAAAGCACGCTGTCCTTCCTGGGCCTGGGCTTTCCGCCCGACATTCCCACCTGGGGCCGCATCCTCTACGACGGGCGTGACTACATGGACGTGGCCGCGCACTGGGCCCTGTTTCCAGGGCTGGCGATCTTCATCACGGTGCTGACCATCAACTTCGTTGGCGATGGCCTGCGTGACGCGCTGGACCCAAGGCGGGTACTCTGATGCCATTGCTGGAAATCAAGGGCCTCAAGACCCACTTCAAGACCGACGACGGCTGGCTGCATGCCGTCGACGGCGTGGACATGACGATCGAAGCCGGAGAAACGCTCGGCGTGGTGGGCGAATCGGGCTGCGGCAAGAGCGTCACTGCCAAGACCGTGATGAAGCTCATCGACATGCCACCGGGCAAAATAGTCGCCGGCCAGGTGCTGTGGCAGGGGCGGGACCTGGTGCCGCTCGGTGCCGACGAGATGCGAAAGATCCGCGCCAAGGAAATCGCCATCATCTTCCAGGAGCCGATGACATCGCTGAACCCGGTGTACACCATTGGGGACCAGATTGCCGAGAGCATCCGCCTGCACGACGGCCTGTCGAAAAAGGCATCGATGGACCGCGCGGTGGAAATGCTGCAACTGGTGCGCATCCCCACACCCGAGCGCCGCGTGCGTGACTACCCGCACCAGTTCTCAGGCGGCATGCGCCAGCGCGTGATGATCGCCATCGCCCTGGCTTGCAACCCCAAACTGCTGATTGCCGACGAGCCGACGACGGCGCTGGACGTCACCATCCAGGCGCAAATCCTCGACCTGATGGGCGAGCTGAAAGACCGCCTGGGCATGGCTGTGATGCTGATCACCCACGCCATGGGCGTGGTGGCTGAAACGGCGCAGCGCGTGGTGGTGATGTACGCCGGCAAGGTGGTGGAAGAAGCCAGCGTGGAACAGCTCTTTGCCCACCCGCGCCACCCCTACACGCAAGGCCTCATCCGCAGCATCCCGCGCATCGACACCGCGGCCACGCACAAGGTGCGGCTGGAAGCGATTGGCGGCACCGTGCCCAAACTCATCAACCCCGCCGAAGGCTGCCGCTTTGCCGGCCGCTGCAAATTCGTGATGCCCGAATGCCGCACCGCCACACCGCCGCTGCGCATGGTGGTGCCGGGGCACAAGGTGGCGTGCATTCTGGAAAGCGCCGCCGCATGAGCGCCGCGCCGGGTCGCCCCGAGCAAGCGAACGTCCCCCCGGGGGATCGGGCGGCGTACGCGCCGAACGAGGGGTCCGCATGACCGAGCCACTGCTGCGGGTCAAGGACCTCGTCAAACAATTCCCCATCAAGGGCGGCATGTTCGGCCGCACGGTGGACAAGGTGCATGCCGTCGATGGCGTCAGCTTCGATCTGGCGCCCGGCGAAACACTGGGTGTGGTGGGCGAAAGCGGCTGCGGCAAGAGCACCACCGGCCGCTGCATCCTGCGGCTGATAGAACCCACGTCAGGCGAAGTCTGGTTTGACGGCAAGAGCGTCACCGCCGCCAGCAAGGACGAACTGCGTGCGTTGGCGCGCGACATGCAGATCATCTTCCAGGACCCCTACGCCAGCCTCAACCCGCGCATGACCGTGGGCCAGATCGTCGGCGAAGCGCTGACCATCCACAAGCTGGCCAAGTCCGCGCGCGACTACGAAGACCGCATCGTCCACCTGTTGGAAACCGTCGGTTTGTCTGCTGATCATTTACGGCGTTATCCCCATGAATTCTCGGGCGGCCAGCGCCAGCGCATCGGCATCGCGCGTGCCTTGGCGGTGTCACCCAAACTCATCGTCTGCGACGAAGCGGTCAGCGCGCTGGACGTGTCGATCCAGGCTCAGGTCATCAACCTGCTGGAAGACCTGCGCGAACAGTTCAACCTGACCTACATCTTCATCGCTCACGACCTGAGCGTGGTCGAACACATCAGCCACCGCGTGGCCGTGATGTACCTGGGGCGCATCGTCGAAATCGCCTCGTCCAAGGCGCTTTATACAAACCCCTTGCATCCGTACACCGAGGCGCTGTTGTCGGCGGTGCCGATTCCCGACCCCACGGTGAAGCGCAAGCGCGTTCCGCTGCAGGGCGATGTGCCTAGCCCGATTCATCCGCCTTCAGGTTGTCACTTTCATACGCGGTGCCCGATTGCCCGGAAGGGGCTCTGTGATGTGGAGAAACCGGAGTTGAAGATGAGCGGCGATGGGCACTGGGTGTCTTGCCACTTGCGGGGGTGAACGTTTGTGGTGGCGCGTGCTGCGTTCTGCGGCGGCAAAGGCGAGCCCGGTCAGGCTTGAGCGCTTCGCTGTGGCGGCCTTCGCTGCGCTACGGTTTCCTTGCGGTGCTCGGTTCCTTGGCCCAGGCGCGTAACTCGCTACGCGCCCTGCGGGCGCTGCGCTCAAACAGACGCGCCAAGTCAGATGTTGATGCGCTTCGCGCGGCCAAGAAACCTCCGCTCCTCAGCGCCACAGAGGCGCGCCCAAGCCTGCCCGCGCCCGCCTTTGCGGCACCAGCCGTGGCGGTTGTGGGAACCGCCCCCGCTGGTGGGTGAACGGCGGGCGGTGCCCGGCAGCGGCCCACTCTGTGGCGGCGAGCAGCGGAGGCCTTGAGTCGGCGCGCACAGCGCGCATCCACATCTGACTTACCGCCGACTGTTTGAACTAAGAGAGCGAAGCGAGCGCAGTGAGTTGGGCGGTACGACTCAAGGCTGAGCAGCGCAGTCGTAGCGCAGCGAAGACCGCCTTAGCGTGGGCCGCTGCCGGGCACCGCCCGACCCAAGGCACTGCACCGCACGCTGCTTCAACGCCGCCCTCGCAACAGCCGCGCCGGCAGCATCAACAGTGCGCCGAGAAAAGCAAACACCGCCCCCACCGTAATGCCGATCAACCGCAGCGGCAGTGACAGCAACCACACCACCGGCGCCAGCACCAAAGCCAGCAGCGCGATGGGCCAAGCCAGCACAAACAGAATGCACCAGCCGACAAAGAGCAGCAGTGCTTTCATACCGCGTTCAAGCGCGGGTGGACGTGCCTTGCGCCCATTGCGCCGGGGCTTCTTCAGGCTGCGAAAGATGGTCAATGCCACCCAGGATCACCAGCGTGAAAGTGGCGGCCAGGCAGAGGGAAAAGATGCGGTGGGACAGGTGGCGTTGCATGGTGGGCTCCTTCGGGACTGGGCTGTGAGGCAGGGATTCGATGGTGTGACTATCGTCACCACGGGCCCGCCGAGCGAGGCCCTTGCGACGGATCGCGCTGCCGCCGCGCTGAACCGCGATTGGGCGCGATCAGCCGTTGCCAACGCCGTGGCTAGCCTGCGAAGTCCAGCCGTGTCAGCGACCCATGGCGCGGCGGCGGCGGCCAAGCACTGGCGGGTAGTTTCTGCAAGCCAGGTGGCACGTGCAGCAGAGCATTGATCCAGCCACCGTGGCTGACCAGCAGGCACGAGCCAGGCCCGATACCCGCCACAAAGGCCCGCGCCCGCGCAGCCACCTCCTGCAGGCTTTCACCGCCGCCCGCCGCGTCGTGCAGCAGGTCCTCTTGCCAGACCTCCACCTCGGCCCACGGCACGTCGGCCCAGGGCTTGCCGTCCCAACGGCCGAAGTCCATCTCGCACAGCCGGGCGTCCACCTGCAGCCGCCAGCCCCATCGCTGTAACCAGCGCCCCACAGCCAGTGCGCGCTGCAGCGTCGACACCCACACCCTTTGCGGCAGCGCATGGCGCCGCGCTGTGGTGCGGATGCGGTGAGCCAGGCGCTTGGCCTTGCGCGCGTCGGCGCCCAAGTCGGTCTGGCCGATGCAGCGCCCCGCCCCGCCGCGCGCGGGCGGATGGCGCCAGCACCAAAGCTCAGCCATGCGCTCAACCCGAGGCCAGCACGGCCAGCAGCGCCAGGTACACCGCGACTTCACTGAACTGTTGCGTGGCCCCCAGCGCGTCGCCGGTGTAGCCGCCCAGGCGCTGTTGCAACCAGCGCGACATCCACAACGTCACCGCCACCGTCGCGGCTGCGGCGGCGGCCAAGGCGCTGGCCGGCAGATACAGCCACGCCACGGCAGCAGCCAACGCCGCCCACCCCAGCGCCACGGCCAGCGCCAGGCCGTCCACCTGCTGCGCCATCGGCTTGGCCTTGGCATGCTCTGCATCCCCGCCATACGGCAACAGGCGCAGCATCACCACCGTGGCCGCGCGTGACCAGGTGTGCGCCAGCGGCAGGGCAGCCAACGTGCCCAGCAGGTCGCGCGTGGCCAGGCCGTGCAGCGCGGCGGCTTTCAAGGCCAGCACCAGCAGCAATGCCACCGCGCCATAGGTGCCCAGGCGCGAGTCCTTCATGATGGCCAGCGCACGTTCACGGCTGACCGCGCCGCCCAGGCCGTCGCAGGTGTCGGCCAGGCCGTCCTCGTGGAAGGCGCCGGTCATCCACACCGTGGCGGCCATGCTCAACATCACCGCCACCATCGCTGGCCAAACATGCGCCGCCGCCCATAGCGTCAACGCCCCCACGCTGCCCACCAGCAAGCCGACGCCCGGGAAGTGGCGCGCGCTGGCGTGCAGCCACTCTTCACGCCAGCCCAACGCAGCCGGCACCGGCACGCGCGTCAGGAACTGCAGCGCGATCAGGTACAGGCGCAGTTCATGCCACATGGGCCGCGTCAGCGTCGTCAGCGTCGTCAGCGCCGTCAGCGCATTCAAAGAGGCGCGTGCTGACGCTGGCGGATTCGAAACTGGCCATCTCTGCCAGCAGCAGTTCAGCCGACTTGATCAGCGGCCAGGCCAGCGCCGCGCCAGACCCTTCACCCAGCCGCAGCCCCAGGTCCAGCAGTGGCTGCACACCCAGTTCCTCCAGCCAGCCGGCGTGGCCGTTTTCTGCCGAACCGTGGGCGAAGACGCAACGCTGCAGCACGCGAGGTTGCAGCGCTGCCGCCACGGCGACGGCGGCCGTCGTGATGAATCCGTCGACGACGATCAGACGGCGTTCCTCCGCTGCCTGCAGCACCGCACCCACCATCGTCGCCACTTCAAGACCGCCCACTGCGGCCAGCAGTTGCAGCGCGCCGCTGATGTGCGCGTGGCGGCCCAGCACCCGCCGCAACACCGCCAGCTTGTGCGCCAGGCCGGCGTCGGACAGCCCGGTGCCGCGGCCCGTGCAGTCTTCGATCGGCAGCGCGGTCAGGCGGCACATCAGCAGCGCGGCAGCCGACGTGTTGGCAATGCCCATCTCGCCCAGCAGCAGCACGTTGCCGGGCAAGGCCGCCAGCAGTGTGCGGCCATGGGCCACAGCCGCGTCGCAATCGGCAGCGCTCATGGCCGGGCCCAGGCTGCTGTCGGCCGTGCCGGGGCGCACCTTGGCGATCAAGAGGCCGGGCTGCGCCGCTATCTCAGCCGCCACGCCGCAGTCCACCACATTAAGTGTTAGCCCATGCTGGCGCGCCAGCACCGACACCGCCGCGCCACCGGCCAGCATGTTGGCCACCATTTGCTCGGTGACGGCTTGCGGGAAGGCACTCACACCCTGCGCTGCAATGCCGTGGTCGGCAGCAAACACCAGCAACTGCGGCTGCAGCAGGCGCGGCTGCTCCAACCCCTGCACCAGCGCCAGCTGCAGCGCCAGCGCTTCGATGCGGCCCAGTGCGCCAAGTGGCTTGGTCTTGTGGTCGATGCGGTGCTGCACGCGTGCCGCGAGTTCGGTTTGCCCTTGGATGTCGATCATGGGGAATCGGATGAAGAAGCGGTTGCGGAAGCGGTTGCGGAAACGGACCAGTCCGCAAAGAAGCGGTGCAGTTGTTCAAGTCCGTCGGTCAACGCCGCCGGGCCGGGTTGCAGGATGTCGCAGGACTTGATCTCGTGCAGCCTGCCGTTGACCACCGCCGGCACGGCCGCCCAGCCCTGGCGCGCGGCGACTTTCTCGGGCCTGAACTTCTTGCCGCACCAGCTGCCGACGATGATGTCGGGCGCGCGTCGTGCCGGCTCCAGCACGTCGGCCAGCACGCGGTCGCGGCCCAGGCTCATGACGGCGCGTTCGGGAAAGATGTCGTCGCCGCCAGCCACCGTGATCAGTTCCGACACCCACTGGATGGCGCTGATCATCGGTTCGTCCCACTCTTCAAAATACACACATGGCCGATGCGGCCACGCGGCGGCGGCAGCGGCAATCGCCGCGTGGCGCGCCTGGCACATCACGATCCAGGCTTCGGCCCGCTCCTGTGCGCCCACAAGCCCCGCCACCAGCCGCAGCGTGGCAAAGATCTGCGCCACGCTGCGCTGGTTGGAGATGAAGACGTTCAGACCGGCGCGGATGAGCTTGTCGGCCAACGCAGCCTGCATGTCGGAAAAGCCGATCACCAGGTCGGGTTGCAGCGCTGCGATCTTGTCGATCTTGCCGTCGAGGAAAGCGCTGACGCGCGGCTTTTCCTGCCGCGCCTGACGCGGCCGCACGGTGTAGCCGCTGATGCCCACGATGCGGTCCTGCTCGCCCAGCAGGTAGAGCCATTCAGTGGTCTCTTCGGTGAGGCAGACGATGCGCTGGGGGCCGATGGTGTTCACGCTTCGACTCTAAAGCGACGGCAGCGCCACCCAGCGCGCGCCGGCTGCGGTGTTGACGCACTCGATGGTGAATGCACAGGCAAACACCGCCACCAGCGCGGCGCGCAGCGCGGCGTCTGCGGGCGGGCCGTCGGCGATCAGCCGGCCCTCGTTCATCACCAGCACCCGGTCTGCGGCCAGCGCCAGCGTCACGTCGTGCAGCACCGCCACCACTGCCGCACCAGCCCGGGCACGGTGGACCAGGCTGCGCAGCAGCGCGCGCTGGTGCGGCGCGTCCAGGTGCGTCACCGGTTCGTCCAGCAACAGCACCGGCGCGCCCACGGCCAGCGCGCGCGCCAGCAGCACCCGCTGGCGTTCACCGCCCGACAGTTCGCGCAGCCGGCGCGCGCTGAAGGCCGTGCATTCGGTCTCAATCATGGCCGCCGTGACGGCGGCTTCGTCGGCTGCGTCGGGCGCGCCCAGCAAACCGTGGCGCGGCAGGCGGCCCAGGCACACGACATCGCGGGCGGCGATGTCGCCATCGGCCTCGCCCTGCTGCGACAACCACGCCACCCGTTGCGCACGCTGGTGCAGCGGCCAGTCCTGCAGCGCGCGGCCGCCCAGCAGGACCTGGCCGGCATCGGGTTGGCGCAGGCCGGCCAGCAGTTGCAGCAGCGTGCTTTTTCCCGCCCCGTTGGGGCCGACGATGGCAGCCCACTGCCCGGCGTGCAGCGCCAGCGAGACCCCGTCCACCACCGTGCGGCCGCCCAGGCGCAGTTCCAGCGCGTGGGCCTGCAGCGCGGGCTGCTGGCTGCTTTGCAACACCGTGGGCATCAATCCAGCCCTCGCCGCCGCAACAACAGCAGCAGGTAGCCGCCACCGAAGACGGCCGTCAGCAGGCCAACCGGCAATTCCTGCGGCGCCACCAGGCTGCGCGCGGCCACATCGGCCGCCAGCAGCAGCAGCGCGCCGGTCAGCGCCGACAGCGCCAGCAGCGCGCCGTGCCGCACCACCACCAGGCGCCGCACCACGTGCGGCGCGACCAGCCCCACAAAAGCCACCAGCCCGGCCTGCGCGACGGCCGTGCCGGTGGCCAGCGCCATCAACGCCACCAGCGCCAGCCGCAAGCGCGGCAGCGGCAGGCCCAGGCTGGCGGCGCTGGCTTCGCCCAGCACCAGGGCGTCCAGCGCGGCCGACAGGCGCACCGCCAGCGGCAGCGTGACCGCCAGGGCAACGGCCAGCGCCATTACGCTGGGCCAGCCGAAAAAACTTGTGGTGCCGAGCAGAAAGACCTGCTTGCCGCGCAGCGCCTCGGGGCTCAACAGCAGCAGCAGGTCTGACAGCGCCGTCAGCAGCACACCCACCACCACGCCGGCCAGCAACAGCGTCATCGGGCGGCCTGCGCCGCGCGCCAGCGTGAGCGTCAGCACCATGCCCAGCAACGCGCCGCAGAAGGCCGCGCCGACCAGGCCCAGGCGCTGAAGGGCGCCCGCCGCAGCCAAACCCATCTCCAACCCGAACAGCCCGCCTGCGGCCAGCACCAGCACCACACCCAGGCCGGCGCCTGCGGCCGAGCCCAGCAGGTACGGGTCGGCCAGCGGGTTGCGAAAGAGCCCTTGTGCCAGCGCACCCGACAAGCCCAGCAACGCGCCGGCCAGCAGCGCACCCAGCGTGCGCGGGGCGCGGATGGCGATGATGAGATCGGCCTCGTCATGCCAGGCCCAGGACCAGCCCTCTGAACCCGCAGCCAGGCCCAAGGCCGCCAGCAGCGCCAGCAGCAGCAGCGCAGCAGGCAGCAGCAGCCCGGGCGTCGCAGCACCGGGTGCAGGACGACCGGATCCGTGTGTCACGGCGACGGCAGTGCGGCCAGGCAGTCGGCCACCGCTTCTGCGGCGTCGGCCAGGCGGGGGCCGGGGCGCACCAGCATGTCCCACACCGCAGGCGCAAAGCCGCAGACCTGGTGCTTCTGCAACGCCGGCAGCGCGCGCCAACCGGGGCGCTTTGGCATCTGGGCAATGGCGCCTTGCGTGGCCATCAGCAAATCGGGCCGCGCGCGCAGCACAAATTCCGGGTTGAGCTGCGGGAAGGGGCCCATCGCGACGGGCACCACGTTGGACAGGCCCAGCTGCATCAGCAATTCACCGACGAACGAAGACTCGCCCGCCGCATAGGGCGTGGCGGCCACTTCGAAATACACCTTGCGCCCGCGCCAGTGCGGGGGGATGCGGGCGGCGGCGGCGTCGGTTCGGGTGCGCATGCGCGCCAGCAGCACGGTGGCGGCTTGCGGTGTGCCCAGCGCCTGCGCCACGGTGGCCACGACGCGCTGGGTGTCGGCGCTGTTGCGCGGCTCCAGCGCCAGCACCGGCAGGCCCAGCGCGCGCAACCGGTCCACGGCACGGGCCGACACCGCGATCAGCACAAGGTCGGGCTTCAGCGCAACGATGCGTTCCATCTGCGCGTCTTCCAGGCCACCCAGTTTGGGCAGCGCCCGCAGCGATGTCGGCCAGTTGGAATGGCGGTCGATGCCGACAAGGCGGCTGCACGCGCCCAGTTCACAGACGGTTTCTGTCAACGACGGCAACAACGAGACGATGCGCTGCACCGGCCGCGCCAGCGTGAGCGCAGTGCCACGGTCATCGAACACCGTGACTTGCGCCACCGCGTTGCCCGCCAGCAGGATCCACGCCGCCAGCAGCAAGGACGTGAGCTGCTGTTTCATCACTTCAAGGCCGCGATTCAGCGCGTGGGCTCATACCGCAGCACCAGCCAGGCCTGGCGGCCCAGGCCCTGGTAGTCGCGCGCCGGTTCACGGTCGCGGTCGGTCGCGTTCAGCAGCTTGGTCTGCAGCGCCCAGGCCGGCGCAAAACGCCAGGTGCCGCTGAGGTCGAGCGTCGTTTCTGCGGCCAGGGTCTTGCCGCCGTCAGGCCGCGAGCCCAGGCGCAGCACGCTGGCGCCTGCGCTCCAGTCGCCCGCCGTCCAGTCGGCGGAGAGCGTGGCCTGTTGCGACGCGCGGCGCGGCAGCCTGGCGCCCGTGAGCGTGTCGCGCGCGCGCAGCAGGTCGATCAGCGCCTTCAGCGTCCACGGCCCCACCCGCTGCAGGCCCGACAGCGTGGCGCCCTGCAGCCGCGCGCGGTTGATGTTGGCCGCGCAACCAAAGGCATAGGCGGGGTCAGGCGGGCAGCGGCTGGCATCGGGCTCAAAGCCGATCAGGTCACGCACGCGGTTGCGATAGACGGTGACGGCCGCCTCGCTCTGCGCCACACGCCAGGCGAGGCCCAGCTCGACGCTCTGCCCGCGTTCGGGCTGCAACGTCGGCACGCCATAGTTCGGATACACCAGGTCGTTGAAGCTCGGCGCGCGGAAGGTGGTGCCCGCCAGCGCGCGCAGCCGCAAACCGGGCAGCAGCGTGTAGCCGCCACCCAGCCGCGCGGTGGTGACAGCGCCGAAGTCCGAGCTGTCGTCGCGCCTCGCATCGCCCTGCCAGGACCATGCGCCTGCCGCGCCGGTCAGCTCCAGCGCCAGCGCGTTGTTGCTGCGCCGCACACCCGCGGCGTACTGCGTGGAAGTGGCTTCGTCACGCTGGTGTTCCAGCGCAGCGACGATCTGCCCCACCACGCTGGTCTGCCATGCCAGCTGCGCGCTGGCTAACTTCCTAACGGTGCGGAAACTGTCGATCTGGGTGCCACCACTGCGCACATCGTCTTCGCTGCGTGAAGCGCGGGCGCTGCCGACCAGCCCAGTGGTCATCTCGCCACGCCAATCCAGCGCGGCGACGTCAGTGCGCAAGCGGGTGCGGAAGTCGGGTGCTGCGTTCTGGGCGTAGGTGGGCGGCAGGAATTCGCTGGCGTCGTACTGCGAATTCAGCCTCGAGCTGACCAGGCTCAAGCCAACCCGGTGGCCCGCCAGCGGCTTGAAGCCCAGGCGCAGCTGTGCGGCTTCAAGCCGGTAGCCATCGCGGTCGGGGTTGTAGTTGCCGAATGCGTCGCCAGGGCGCAGTGCCGACACGCCTTGGCTGCGTTCGCTGGACAGCACGGCGGCATAGTCGAAAGCACCATTCGAACCGGTGTTGCCGCGCACGCCGGCACTGGCTTCGCTGCTGCCGTAGCCGCCTAC
>JAYSYB010000472.1:0-3846 GCA_043716775.1 Rubrivivax sp. | reverse complement strand
CCGCCTGCCCGCCCAGCAGCAAGCCGTGGCCTTGTTCGGGGTGCGTGCAGATGATGACGAATTCGCTTTCCGTCAATTTGCCTGGCTTGTTCAGCAAGTCCAGCGGCATCAACGCCTTGCCGACGTCGTGCATCAGCCCGGCCAGGCCGGCTTCACGGCAGCCGGCTTCGTCCATGCCGGTCTGGCGTGCCAGCACCACCATCAGCGCGCACACCGCCACCGAATGCATGTAGCTGTAGTCGTCGCGCGACTTCAGCCGCGCCAAGCTGACCAGCGCGCCAGGGTTGCGGTGCACAGAGCCTGAAATCTCTTCCACCAGCGGCAGGCAATTTTCGGCATTGACGGTGCGGCCCATGCGCGCCTCATTGAACATCGCCGTGACGGCTTGGCGGCCGCGGTGGCAGATGGCGGCGGCGGCCTTGAGTTCAGCCACCATCGGGCGCCTGGGTTCGAGGGGCGGGCGGGGCGCAGGAGGGGAACTGAGTTCTGCACGCGGTGCTGCACGCGGTGCTGCCCGCGGTTCTGCACTTGGTGCCGCAAGCGGTGTGACAGGCGGGGCTGCAGGCGATGCCGCAAGTGCGAAATCCTTCCCGGCCACAAAGACGGCCGCGACATCCAACCCCAGCGCCGTGTCGATCCAGCAATCCTCCACGTCACAGGCCAGCAAACGTTTGAGGTCAGTGGCATCACTGACAACAAAACGCGCTTTCCAGAACGGGTGGTTGATCCAGGACCCCTCCAGCCGATGCAGATGCATGCCCATGCGCAGTTGGTCAACTCGGATCTTCTTCAGCATGAGGAGCGTGCAAGCACAGCAAGGCGTTGACCTTGGTGTATCGGCCAAACGGCCGCGCTTCTTGAGCGCTACCGCTTGAGCGACTCGGGGCCTTTGAGCCCTTGAGCAGGCTTTGTGCATTCCCTGCGTGCCAGGCGTGCCAGGCGGCCGATCAGCTGCCGTCGATGAAGGCGCGCGGAAACACCGTTGCGGCGCGCTGCAAGCACAGGCAGCACCGACGAAAAAAAGCCGCCCGAGGGCGGCTGTTTCACTGTGAAGCGAGCGCGCCAGCTGGCGCGCGGTGTTTCACTTCTTGACCGCGTCGGCAGCCTTGCCGGCAGCATCCTTGGCAGCGGCAGCGGCGTCCTTGGCAGCGCCAACGGCGTCCTTGGCAGCGGTGGCAGCGCCTTGGGCGGCAGAAGCAGCGCCCATGGCTGCAGAAGCGGCCATGTCGGCAGCACCGGCAACAGCAGAAGCAGCACCGGCGGAAGCGCTGGCAGCAGCGTCAACTATCGGGGCGGGGGCGGCGATCGGCGCGGGGGCCGGGGCAGCAGCTTCGGGCTTCTTGCCGCAAGCGGCCAGGGCAACGACGGCAACCAGGGAAGCCAAAACGAATGACTTGTTCATGTGTGTGTCCTCAGGAGTTATGGGCAGAGCTCAGGGGAAAGAGCCTCAATGGAAACATTTGAGGGCGCTCGTCGACAAAGCTCAGAGACCCATCAGTGTCGGACACGTGCCGGAATAAAAAGCCACGCTGTGTCCAGCCTTCGAGTATAGCCCGGGCTAGGGCATTCCCTAGAGCCCCAGCGTCGTCACCGCAAAAGCGGTCTCAGACCGTTGCAAAACTACATCAATTTTCTCCTGCCAAAGCAGGCGGGTGTGTGGGTCAATCGCCGCCCTTCCGCGCCAATGCAGCGGGTCGAATAGGTTCACGCTGACGTTGCGGTCGTCGATCAGCAGGTTGGGCAAGTCCAGCTCAAACTCCGGCCGCGGCTGCAGTGCCTGAATGGCATGCGCCCAGTCGCGGCGCCAGGCAGTGAAGCGCGGCGATTGGCGCTGCACCGTGTCGTAGCTGGCGGCCAGCAACACCAAGCGGCGCTGCGGAAGGCGCAGCCAGCCGGTCAGCTGCTGCAGCAGCGCGGCGTTGTCCAGTGGCCATGCTTCGAAGTTCGGAGCGCTGCAGGTGATGCAGTGCGCGCCGTTGGCGATGGCCTGGTCGAAGCCCCAGCGCAGCGCTGCGCTGAAGGCATCGCGTGAATCGATGGGTGCTGGTGCCACGGGCACGGGCGCCGGCGGTGACGGCGGCAGTTGCGGCAATGGCGGCAGCGGAACCGGTTGGTTCATTCATCCACTCCCGTCGCCCAGCCCGAGGCGATCCATTCATCCAGCAACTCGCGCGCGCCGGGGCTCAGGCGCGCGATATCACTGCGGCCCAGGACGCGCTCATCGGCCAGGCGCCGCATGATCAGGGCATCGCGCCCGGCGGCTTCAAAAGCTTCGCCGTTGATGTAAACGTGCTGCGCGTCGTGCAGCATGCGGGTGCGCGCTGACAGGCGCACGGGGTTGCCGAAGCGGCCACGGCCAGGGCCGCTGAACCAGACATTGGCTTTGGGTTCAGTGAGCGATTCACCGAGGGCGCGCGCCACGGCATTCGGTTCGGCCAGCCTGCGGGCAACAGCCGCTTGCGCAAAAGCCAGCAGCGCGGGCGGCAGCGCGGCGGGCGTCGCGGTGGCTGGTTGGCGTGGGTCGCGGTACAGCGTCTTGTTGAAGACGTCCTCTTCGCCCAGGCGCTGCAGCAGGTCGTGCGCCAGTTCGTCGGCAGACGGCGCGCGGAAGCCCACCGAGCAGGTCATGCAGTCGCCGCCCACGGCCACGCCGTCGTGGGCCCATCGCGGCGGCAGGTAGAGCATGTCACCGGGCTCCAGCACCCAGTCTTCTTCGGGCTCGAAGTTCTGCAGCAGCTTCAGCGCCGCGCCGGGTACCCACTCCGGGTCCTTGGCGCGGCCGATGCGCCAGCGCCGTCTGCCCTGCACCTGCAGCAGAAACACGTCATAGGAATCCAGGTGCGGCCCGACGCCGCCGCCGGCACTGGCCCACGACACCATCAGGTCGTCCAGCCGCGCGTCCGGCACGAAGCGGAAGGCTTGCAGCATGGCGTGCGCGGCAGGCGCGTGCAGGTCCAGGCCCTGCACCAGCAAGGTCCAGCCGGCACGCGACAGCGGCAGCAGAGCGCTGCGCGGCAGGGGGCCCTGGCGCACGCGCCAGCGAGCGGCTTTGCCGCTGCCTTCGCGTGCCACCAGACGTGATTCAACGCCTTCGCTGCAAGCCAACGCAAACAGCGCCGCGCGCGGCAGCGGCGGCTGCACATCGGGCCAGGCCTGGCGCACGAGCAAAGGCTTCTTCTGCCAGTGCCGGCGCATGAAGGCGGCAGGGCTTAGCCCGCCCAGCAAGGGCAGGTTGAGGTTGACGTCCATGCCGTGATTCTCCGCCCAGCGCCGGAGGCCAGCACGCTGGCGGCACTGCGGCGACAAGGCCACAGCACGACGACGGCACAACGACGGCACAACGACGGCATGTGCGATCATCTTTTTCATGATCATTTCAGCACCCTGCGTCGTGAGCCTGACCTGGCAGCTCAGCGACGGCCAAAACCGCCCCATTGACGAACTGCTGGACCCGGTGGAATTTTTCTACGGCGGCGACGACCTGCTGCCCACGGTGGAAGAAGGCCTGGCCGGCCACGAGCCCGGCGAAGCGCTGGCGCTGCACCTTGAACCCGAACAGGCCTTCGGTGACTACCGCTCTGAACTCGTCTGCTTTGAAGACCGTAAACTTTTCCCCGAACAGTTGGAAACCGGCATGGCCTTTGAAGGCCTGCCCGAAGGCAGCGTGACGGCCAACATGCCGGCCGACGTGCTGTACCTCGTCACCGAGATCTACGCCACGCACGTGGTGCTGGATGGCAACCATCCGCTGGCCGGCATGTCGCTGCGCGTGGCCATCAAGGTGCGCGGCGTGCGCGAAGCCACCGACGAAGAGATCGAAGCCCGCAGCCTGGGCGGCTCACCGCT
>JAYSYB010000471.1:0-3861 GCA_043716775.1 Rubrivivax sp. | reverse complement strand
CAAAGGCGGCACGATGCCCGGGAAGTAGCCCCCGCCCAGATCACCGGCCAGCAGGCGCAGCGCGGCAGCCGCCATCGCCACACCCAGCAACAGCCCGAGCGCACTGCCCGCTGCCCCCAGCAACGCACACTCCGCCAGCACCCAGAGCCGGCGCTCTTGCGCAGACAGCCCCAGCACGCCCAACAAGGCGAAGGCGGGCGTGCGCTGCGCCACCGACAGCGACACCACTGAAAAGACCAGGAAGGCGCCCACGAAGAGTGCCACTAGCGCCAGCACCGTGAGGTTGACGCGGTAGGCGCGCGACACGTTGGAGACGCGCTGCTCGGCTTCGCCGGCCGGCACTGCGTTGACGCCGGCGGGCAGTTGCAATCGTTGGGCCAAGGCTTGCGCGTCCGTGCCAGGCACCAAGCGCAGGTCGATGCGCGACAGTCTCCCGATGGCGTCGAAGCGCTGCTGCGCACCGGCCAGATCCATCACCACGACCGCAGTGCCGCCGGTGGCGACGCTGCCGGCGATGCGCAGCGCCGTGTAGCCCGGGCCGGCCTGCAGGTCCAGCGGCCGGCCTTGCGCAGGCTGCAGCGCGTCGCGCGCGGCGGCGTTCAAGAACGCGGCATCGGGGTCGAGAAAGGCCAGGCGGTCTTCGCCCTCTGCCGGTTGTGGGAACAGCGACGGGGCCAGCGGGGCGGCCAGCAGCGCGTCGATGCCCAGCACGCGCACAGCCACCCGCCTGCCGTCGGCGCTGCGGGCGTAGGTGTCGATCTCCAGGACGGGGCTGGCGATGGCGACGGCCGGGTCGGCCGCAGCACGGTCGAAGAGGGTGTCGTCGAAAAGGCGACCGCGCAGGCTTAAGTCAGGCTCGCCGTTGGCGGCGCGCACGGCCGAAGAAAACTCGGTCAGTGCCGAGGTGTTGATGAGATGCACCGAATACGCCAACGCCACGCCCAGGGCCACCGCCATCAGCGCCGCACCGTGGCGCCACGGGTGGTGGCGCCATTCGCGCACGAGCAGCAAGCCCCAAAGTGTGAAGTTCAGTGTGAAGTTCAGTGGAAAGGTCAGTGGAAAGCTCAGTGAAAAGTTCAGTGGCAAATTCAGCTGCCGTCTCATCAAACCACGTCTTCAACACCGTGCGGCGTCAGACGCAACACTCGGTCCGCCGCCGCAGCCGCTGCGGCCGAATGCGTCACCAGCAAGCAGGCGGCACCCGCGTCACGCACCTGGGTGCGCAGCACCGCCATCACCTTGTCGGCGGTGGCGGGGTCGAGGTTGCCGGTGGGTTCATCGGCCAGGATCAGCCCCGGTGCGTGCACCACCGCGCGCGCAATGGCCACCCGCTGCAACTGCCCGCCCGACAACTGTGCCGGCAGCCGCTGCGCCAGGCCACCCAGGCCCACGGCGTCCAGCACCTGCGCCACGCGGTCGTCGTCCAGCCGTTGCAAAAGCCGCAGCGGCAGGCTGACGTTTTCCGCCACCGTCAGGTGCGGCAGCACATGAAAGGCCTGGAAGACGAATCCCAGCTTTTCGCGACGCAACCGGGCACGCGCGTTGTCGGTCAGGGTGGAAAGTGCGGCGCCGTTGATCAGCACCTGGCCGCCGTCGGCTTCATCGAGCCCTGCGATGCAGTTCAGCAACGTGGATTTGCCAACTCCGGATTCACCCAGCAGCGCCACAAATTCGCCGCGCGCCAAAGAGAGCGTCACGCCTTGGAAAACGGGTGTGGCGTCGAAGCGCTTGTGCAGGTCAGTGAGGTTCAGCATGGGCGGCATGGATGATGCCGCATCGGCCGCGCCAGGGCTGCGTGCTATCGTCTTCTGTGCACTGTTTCAGCGCATTCAACGAATTCAGCGCAGAGGTATTTCAGCATGGCATACACCATCGATTTGTCGGGCCGTGTGGCCTTCGTCACCGGCGCATCCAGCGGCCTGGGCGCGCAGTTTGCCAAGACGCTGGCCGCAGCCGGCGCGGGTGTGGTGCTGGCGGCGCGGCGGGTGGACCGGTTGAAGGCGCTGCGCGCCGAGATCGAGGCTGATGGCGTTGTCGCCCACGTCGTGGCGCTGGACGTGACCGACCACGACAGCATCAAGGCCGCCGTGGCCCACGCCGAGACCGAAATGGGCGGTATTGACATCCTGGTCAACAACTCGGGCGTCGGCAATACCCAGAAGCTCACCGACGTGATGCCCGAGGACTATGACTTCGTCATGGGCACCAACACAAAGGGTGCCTTCTTCATGGCGCAGGAAGTCGCCAAACGCATGATTGCGCGCAGCAAGGGCGTGGCACCCGGCACCTACACCGGTGGGCGCATCGTCAACGTGGCGTCGATGGCGGGGCTGCGCGTGTTCCCGCAGATCGGCGTCTATTGCATGAGCAAGGCGGCCATCGTGCACATGACTCGTGCAATGGCGCTGGAATGGGGGCGTTACGGCATCAACGTCAACGCGCTCTGCCCGGGTTATGTCGATACCGAAATCAACCACCACGTGTGGCAGACCGAGGCCGGCCAGAAGATGGTGCAGGCCATGCCGCGAAAACGTGTAGGCAAACCGCAGGATCTGAATGCGGCGCTGGTCATGCTGTGCGCCAACGAAAGCCACTTCGTCAACGGCGCGGTGATTTCCGCCGACGACGGCCAGGGGCTGTAGTCCCTTGCGTTTGCTCAGCCCTTTGGAAGCGCGGGTGCTCGGCGTGCTGGTCGAGAAACAGCACACCGTGCCCGACACCTACCCGCTGTCGCTGAACGCGCTGGTGGCAGGCTGCAACCAGAAGACGGCACGCAGCCCGGTGATCGAAGCGACCGACGGCGATGTGCTGAGCGCGCTGGACGGCCTCAAGGGCCTGAGCCTGATCTTTGAAGGCAGCAGCAGCCGCGTTGTCAAGTTTGAACACAACACGGGACGCGTCCTGCAGGTGCCCGGCGCGGCCGTGGCGCTGCTGGCGGTGCTGATGCTGCGCGGCCCGCAGACATCGGCCGAATTGCGCCTGAACAGCGAGCGGCTGCACCGATTCGCCGACATCTCGTCGGTCGAAGGTTTCCTTGAAGAACTGGCGGCTAAGGCGGTGCCGATGGTGGTGAAGCTGCAGCGCGCCGCCGGTGAACGCGAAGCCCGCTGGGCGCACTTGCTGTGCGGTGAAGTGGCGCAGCCGGCCGCCAGGGCATTGGCCAGTGACGACAGCGTCAGCGCCGGTGAAATCGGCGCGATCAAGGCCGAGCAGACGCGGCTGGCGGCCGAGGTGGCCGAGCTGCGCCAATTGGTGCAGAGAATAGGCACTGAGCTGGGAATCACCGGAGGTTGACACGATGCGTTTTGAGCTGCCCGCCGACAAGAAGCTGGTCTTCGAGGTGACCGTGCCGCTGCGCTGGGGCGACATGGACGCCATGGGCCACATCAACAACACGCTCTACTTCCGCTACATGGAAATTGCGCGGCTCGAATGGATCTTCAAGACGGGCGCCAGCACCAGCCTGTCCGGCGAAGGCCCGGTGATCGTGAATGCCTTCTGCAATTTCTTGCGCCAGTTGACGTTTCCCGGTGAGGCGCGCGTGACGCTGCACGTGGCCGAGCCCGGGCGCAGCAGCTTCGAGACGTACCACACCATCGAACGTGTCGACGAGCCCGGCGTGCTGTACGCCGAGGGCGGCGCGCGCGTGGTCTGGACCAACTACAGCGCGAAGAAGTCTGCGCCCATGCCGGACTGGTTCCGCGCGCACCTGAGCTGAGCCCATGACAGTGCGCGATGAATCAGCGTCATGAGTGATCGTGGTGAGTGAGCGTCGTGAATGATCGTCGTGAATGATCGTCGGACCTGGGCGCACGAAGCCATCCGCCGCATCGAAGCCGACTACCAGCGCAGCAGCGACAC
>JAYSYB010000048.1:0-7560 GCA_043716775.1 Rubrivivax sp. | reverse complement strand
TGCACGATGGCCGGCGCCAGGTGCACGCGGATGCGGCGCGCCAGCTCGGCAGGGTCGGTGACGGTGGCGGCGTGTTCGGCCAGGCATTCGACGATCGAGCGCATGTCGCGGATGTGAACTCCCTCTTCCAGCAGCAGTTGCAGCACACGCTGCAGGGTGGCAATTCCAACCATCTTCGGCACGACATCCTCGATCAGTTTGGGGGCCAGTTTGGTGACGTGTTCCACCAGCGACTGGGTCTCCACGCGGCCCAGCAAACGTGCTGCGTTCACCTGCATCAAGTGTGAAAGATGGGTGGCCACCACGGTGGCGCAATCAACCACCGTAAAGCCCGCCATTTGGGCCATCTCCTTGTGGCGCTCTTCGATCCACACCGCCGGCAGGCCGAAGGCCGGGTCTTGCGTCCTGGTGCCGGGCAGTTGTTGTGTGGCACCACCCGGGTTGATGGCCAGTTGCATCCCGGGCATCGCCTCGCCCTCGCCCACCACCGCGCCGCGCAGCGTGACGCGGTAGGCGCTGGGCTTGAGCTCGCCAAGGTTGTCGCGGATGTGCACCGGCGGCGGCAGAAAGCCCACGTCCTGCGCAAACTTCTTGCGCACACCCTTGATGCGCGCCAGCAAATCGCTTCCACCAGATGCGCGCGCCTTGTCCACAAGAGCAATGAGCCGGTACCCCACTTCAAGGCCCAGGGTATCGACCGGCGTCAGATCGTCCCAGCTGGCTTCGGCACTGGCCGGCGTGACCTCCGCCCCCACCGCGCGTTCGGGCTGCAGCGCGGCCTGCTTGCGCTTGCGGATCAATTGCCATGACATCAGTCCCAGACCCGATGCGACGATCAAGAACACCACGTGCGGCATGCCCGGCACCAGGCCCAGCAAGGCGATGACGCCAGCCGCCACGCCCAGCGCCTGCGGCGAGTCAAAGACCTGGCTGCGGATCTGGGTGCCGATGTCCTGGCCCTTGCCGACACGCGAGATCACCATGGCCGATGCGACGGAAATCAGCAGCGCCGGAATCTGCGCCACCAGCGCGTCGCCCACCGCCAGCGTGACGTAGCTGGACGCCGCCTGCGCAGCACTCATGCCGTGCATCGACAAACCAATGATGAAACCGCCGACGACGGTGATGAAGAGGATCAGCAAGCCCGCCATCGCGTCGCCGCGCACGTACTTGCTGGCGCCGTCCATGCTGCCGAAGAAGTCGGCTTCTTCGGCCACTTCGGCACGGCGCTGACGGGCCGTCTTCTCGTCGATGAGGCCGGCATTCAAGTCGGCGTCGATGGCCATCTGCTTGCCCGGCATGGCATCCAGCGCGAACCTTGCCCCGACTTCGGCGATGCGCTCTGCGCCCTTGGTGACGACGACGAAGTTGATGACGACGAGGATCGCAAAGACGATCAGGCCGACGGCAAAGTTTCCGCCGATGATGAAGTGGCCGAAGGCCTCGATCACCTGCCCCGCCGCGCCCGGGCCGGTGTGGCCTTCCATCAGCACGACACGGGTGGAGGCCACGTTCAGCGACAGGCGCAGCAGCGTCGTCAGCATCAGCACGTTGGGCAGCGCCGAAAAGTCCAGCGGCTTGACCATTTGCGCCGACACCATGATGACGGTGAGTGCCAGCGCGATGTTGAAGGTGAACAGCAGGTCGAGCACAAAGCTCGGCAGCGGCAGCACCATCATCGCCAGCATCATGACCACAAAGACGGGCAGCAGCATCGTCTTCACGGCGGCGCCCTGCGCGCCACCCAGCCAGCCGTTGACGCGCGTGATCAAGGGGTTCAAAGCTCAGGCTCCTGGCGCGTCATCGGGGTTGCGTTCTGTGGCGTATTCAGTGGGTCCAGGTCGGCCGGAATCTCGGGCACCGGCGCGTCGGTGGCCAGCGTGCGGCCTGCCGCCATCGCGTCGCGCAGCTGGTAGACCCAGGCCAGCACCTGCGCCACGGCGCTGAACAGGCGGGCCGGAATTTCCTGGTCGACTTCAGTGTGCGTGTAGAGGGCTCGCGCCAGCGGCGGCGACTGCAGCACGGGCACCTTGGATTCACGCGCCAGGTCGCGAATGCGCAGCGCCAGCAAGTCCGCACCCTTGGCCACCACCCGCGGCGCGGCCATGCTGCCTTCGTCGTACTTCAGCGCCACGGCGTAGTGGGTGGGGTTCATCACCACCAAGTCGGCCAGCGGCACCGCAGCCAGCATGCGGCGGCTGGCGAGTTCGCGCATGCGCGCCTTGAGGCGCCCCTTGACTTCTGCATTGCCTTCGATGTCCTTGTGCTCCTTCTTCATTTCTTCAACGCTCATGCGCAGGCGACGCATCAGCATCTGCCGCTGCAGCGGCACATCGACGAGCGCAAACATCGCCAGCACACCGGCAATCAGCAGCAGGCCACCCAGGATCAGCTCTGCGCCTGCGGCCAGCGCAGCCGGCAGCGGCATGGCCAGCAGTTCTGCATGGCGCATCCAGTGCTGGCCCAGGTAGACGGCGCCCACGGTTCCCAGCAGCAGCGCCAGCAGGCAGGCCTTCAAGGTGTCGGTGAGCTGGCCGCCGGAGAAGACCCGGCCGATGCCGGTCAACGGGTTCAGCTTGCCCAAGTTGGGCTGCAACGGTTTGAGCGTGAAGTTCCAGCCCCCCGCCAGCACGCCCGATGCAATCGCCACCAGCACGACAGCCGCAAACAGCGGCGCCAGCAGCAGCAGCATCTGCGCGCCGAGTTCACCCAGGCGCTGAACCATCGCACCGGGCGCCGCCAGCAGCGCAGCGTCAAAACGCAGGCCACTGAGCAGCAGGCTGCGGGTGGCGTCGGCAAAGCCCGGCGCAAAGAAGGCCAGCAAGGCCACGCCCGCGCCGATTGCACCCAGGTGCCCGAGGTCGCGTGAACGCGCAACCTGGCCGTCAGCACGCGCCTTGTCGATCTTGCGCTGCGACGCTGGGAGGTTGCGGTCTTGAGGGGAGTCGGCCATGGTCCAAGTGCTCTGAGAGGAGCAACGGCCATGGTGCCCGTGCGGGGCGCCGACTTGAGCGCGATAAGCGGGGGAAAGGGCGGTGAGTTCCCGGGCGGTTGCACCGCTGGGCACCGAGGGAGCCACCCGCCCGGCCTCACCCGGGACGGGTCAGGCATTGTTCGGCGACAAACGGTCCTCAGGACCGTTTAATGTCCTCAGAACCGTTCGACGTCCTCAGAACCCCAGGCTGGCCAGCAGGTCGTCCACTTCGCCCTGGTTGCTGACGATGTCGGTGCGGCCTTCAGCGTCCACCACCGGGCCGTTCAGCACGCTGCGGTCCACCTTGTCGCGCTGCTCGGCAGGCACCACCTGCACCAGCAGCTTGACGAGGCTGTCTTCCAGATCAATCGCCAGTTGCATCACCTTGGCCACCACCTGGCCGGTGAGGTCGTGATAGTCCTGCGCCAGCATGATGTCGGTCAGGTGGGCGTCAATGCGGGCGGTACGCGCTTCGGTGTCCTGCACAAAGTTCAGCACCGCGCCGCTGGCCACGGCTCTCACCGGGTTGGCAACGATGGCCCGGGCCATGTCAAGCGTGGCCGTGCGGATGGCGGCATGTTCGGCTTTGGCGTGGTCCACCGAATTGAGCACCTTGTTGGCGGCCTCGGCGGTCTTGTTGGCGATGTAGGTCAGGCGGCTGCGCGCATCGGGCAGGCCAAGGGCCGCAACTTGCAGCTTGGGCATCACACCCACCTGCTGCATCGTGTCGTGCAGCAGTCGCGTAATGGCCCCTATCTGCTGAAAGACCTCGGGCGACACCGGCGACAGGGCCGGTGTCTGGGCTGCGGGGCCCAGGGCGGCGGGCTTCAGGGTGGCGGGCTTCAGGGTGGCGGCGTTTTCCATCTTCATGGTTTGCGCCCTCAAGCCGTGGCGACCAGTTTCAGCAGAATCTTTTGCAACTTCTCTTCCAGCGTCGCCTTCGTAAAAGGTTTGACGATGTAGCCGGCAGCACCACTTTGCGCGGCCAGCACGATGTCTTCCTTGCGCGCTTCGGCCGTCACCATCAGCACGGGCAGGTGCTTCAACTGGTCGTCGGCCTTGATGGCCTTGAGCAGGTCAAAGCCGTTCATGTTGGGCATGTTGATGTCCGACACCACAAAGTCGAACTTGCCGTGCTTCAACATGCTCAGCGCCACCACGCCGTCTTCGGCTTCTTCGGAATGGTTGCAACCCATCTCCTTGAGCAAACCGCGCACGATGCGCCGCATGGTGCAGAAGTCGTCAACGATGAGGAACTTCAGGTCGGTGGTGTTCATGGTGCTGGCCTCAGGCGAATGACGCGTCTTGAAAATTTGGCGAAAAAGGGTTGCTGGACACAGCAGGCCTACCGGCGGCTGGACCCAGAACCTGAGGCGGCGGGTGCAGTGGGTGCGGCGGGTGCAGTGGCAAGTGCGGTGCCGGGTGCCGCGGCCGGTTCAGCCGCTGCTGCGGGCTCCAGTGGCGTGCCGCGGAAGACGCGGTCTTCGGCTTCGCGCGTCATGACAACGATGCTGATGCGCCGGTTGGGCGGGGCTGTCGGGTCTTTGCGGTCGAATGGGTTGCTGGCCGCCAGACCTTGCACGCGCAGCACCTGCTCTTCGGGCAAGCCGCCCGTCAGCAGTTCACGGCGCGATGCGTTGGCACGGTCTGCGGAAAGCTCCCAATTGCTGTAGCCACGCTCGTGCCCGCTGGACCCGAAGGGAAGAGCGTCGGTGTGCCCTTCCAGCGTCAGCCGGTTGGGCACTTCGGCCAGCAGCCCGCCCACAGCACGCAGCAGGTCGCGCATGTAGGGCTGCACTGCGGCGCTGCCGCTGGAAAACATGGGCCGCTGGTCCTGGTCGATGATCTGGATGCGCAGGCCGTCGCCGGTCATCTCCATCAGGATCTGCGAAGCCAGGCCTTTCATCTCTGCATTGCCGGCCAGCGCGTCTTCCATCTTCTTGCGCAGGTTTTCCAGCCGCGCCACTTCAGCGCGGATCTGCTCGGCCTTGAGCTGGTGCAGGTTGACGGTGGCGCGCTTGGCTTCAATGTCGCCGCGCTTGACCTGGCCCGTCGTGCGGGACAGGTCCTGCCCGCCGCCCTTGACCACGTGCGACGCATCACCCGCACCCGAGCCACTGGCCAGCAGCGACAGCTTCAGCGGCGCGCTGAAGTAGTCGGCAATGCCTTTCTTGTCGCCTTCGGTGGTGGAACCCAGCAGCCACATCAGCAGGAAGAAAGCCATCATCGCCGTCACGAAGTCGGCGTAGGCGATCTTCCAGGCGCCACCGTGCACCGCATGGCCGCCCTTCTTGACGCGCTTGATGATGATCGGCTGCAGCTTCTTCGCGTCCCCCGCCATTTATCGACCCCCCTCGTAAGCGGCTTCGGCGCCCTCCCCCAGGGGGGGCGAGCCCGCACCAAGCCAGCGCCTGCGCGCTGGCGAGAGGCTGGCGAGCGCTGGTGGGCATGCAAGCCCACCAGTACCCCCAGAGGCCCGGCGGAGCCGGTTCCGCGGCGGCCGCTTGATGGCGGCGGCGCTGGCGCGCGCCTTCACTTCTTGCCCTTCACATGACTTTCGAGTTCAGTGAAGCTTGGCCGGTCGCCGGAGTACAAAACCTTGCGGCCGAATTCGATCGCCACCTGCGGCGCGTAGCCCTGCATGCTGGCCAGCAGCGTGGTCTTGATGCACTGCAGTTCCTTGCCGGCGTCTTCGACCTTCTGCTCCAGCAGACCGCCCAGCGGTTCCACAAATCCATAGGCCAGCAAGATGCCCAGGAAGGTGCCGACCAGCGCCGAGCCGATCATTCCGCCCAGCACCGCCGGTGGTTGGCCGACCGAGCCCATCGTGTTGACGACGCCCAGCACGGCGGCCACGATGCCAAAGGCCGGCAGGCCGCCGGCCAGACGCGCGATGGCCGCCACCGCGGCGTACTCCTCAGCGTGGTGGGTGTCGATCTCGTTGTCCATCAAGGACTCGATCTCGTGCGCGTTCAAGTTGCCCGACACCATCATGCGCAGATAGTCGGTGATGAATTCGGTGACGTGGTGGTCGTTGCCGACGGTGGGGTACTTCTGAAACAACGGGCTGCTGTGCGGGTCTTCGACGTCTTTCTCGATCGACATCAGGCCTTCCTTGCGCGCCTTCTGCAAGATGTCGAACAGCAGCGCCAGCAGCTCCATGTAGCGCGCCTTGCTGAACTTGCTGCCCTTGAAGCAGCGGCCCAGGCCCGCGATGCTGGCCTTGATGACCTTCATCTGGTTGTTGGCCAGGAAGGCACCGGCCGCCGCGCCGAAGATGGTGATCATCTCGAAGGGCAGCGCTTTCAGGATGACGCTGATGTTGCCCCCGTGCGCGATGTACACGCCGAAGATGCAGACCAGGGCCACAGCCCAACCGATGATGACGAACATGTCCTGATGTTTCCGCGGGGGGAATGCTGTGTGCAACGGCCCGCAGTGGCACGCCATCTGCGTGCGCCCAGCGGGGCATGCGAGGGTTATCGGCAGGCAGGCGCGGCGGTTGAGCGTGCGCTTGTCTGGTGCCCCTGTGCGGCCGGACGGTAGACCCACAACGCACGCTGCCCCGGCGGCTGCAGCAGCGCATGCGGCAGCACGCCCGGCACTGCAAATTCAAGGCTCACCAGCCATGCGCTGGGGGCCAGTTCCGCGCAGGCCTTGGCCCACACCCGCGCCATGCTTTCGGGGCGCTGAAACACATACACCAGGTCCTGCCCGGTCCAGCGCTGCACCCACATGTCGCCACGCGACACCTGCGCCCACGGGCAGGCCGCGCGCGCCAGCAGCGCCAGCACCGGGCTCCACTCCACGCCCTGCACGCGCGCCTGCGGCCACAGCCGGTGCAGCGCCCGCAAACCGTGGCCCAGGCCGCAGCCGGCGTCTAGGACCCGGGCCGGGTTGCCAACCACGCCCTGCAAGCCGGTCAGCGCGCCGGCCGGCGTAGGGAAAAACGGGGCATCGCGCCAGGCGCGGACGGGGTAAAGCAGCAACAAGGGCAGCAGCAACAGCAACCAGGCCCAGGCCGGCCATGCCGACGCCGCGCCCAGTGCAAGAGCCGACAGCGGGAAGCCTGCGGACACGATGCCGCGCCGCCAGCGGCCCTGGCATCGCGTGGCCACCAAGGCCCCCACCGCGGCACCGGCGCCCAGGGCCCAGAGAGGCGCAGCGCCCGCCCCGATCAGCAGCGCCCACGCCACCCAGGCCAAAGCCCACGCGGACAACGCCGGGAGTGGCCATGGCAAGCGCAAACGGGAGAAAAGGTGTTGCACTGCAGAGGTCATCGAGGGCACGGGGTTGAAGCCCGAGTGTCCGATGGCTTGGCCCTGTGCCAACGGCGAATCAAGCGGGCAAAGACCCCGCAGGTCGGGCGCCCTGCTGCTAAAGGTCACAGCGTCGGCGATCGGGCGTGGGTGCTGTCTGCGCCACCGCCGGCTGGTCTTGCAGCTGCAGCGTCGCCAGGCTTATGCACAGCGCCGCACGGTGCACGCTGTCGGACAGGACCTGGTCCCTACCCAGCAATGGTGCAGCCTGTTCGCAAGTCGGCAAGCCCAGCAGCGCGTGCGCAAAAAAAGCGGGTTCCGAAGGAC
>JAYSYB010000470.1:0-3877 GCA_043716775.1 Rubrivivax sp. | reverse complement strand
GTCGAGCCGGTCTGCCGACGCACGCCATTCACGTCAAGCCACATGCCGAGCTTTTGCGGATTCGGCACCTCGTCGCGCGTGACCAGCCAGGGGCCGAGCGGGCCAAAGGTGTCGCAGCCTTTGCCCTTGTCCCACTGGCTGCCGCGTTCCAGCTGGTATTCGCGTTCCGACACGTCGTTGACGACGCAGTAGCCGGCCACGTGTTTCAGTGCATCCGCCTCGCTGACGTAGCGCGCGCGGCTGCCAATCACCACGCCCAGCTCCACTTCCCAGTCGCTCTTGACGGAGCCCTGCGGCAGCACCACGGCATGGTTGCAGCCCACCGCGCTGTCCACCGTCTTCATGAAAACGATGGGCTCTTTGGGAATCGGCATGTTGGATTCGGCCGTGTGGTCGGCGTAGTTCAGGCCGATGGCAATGAACTTGCCCATGCCGACGTAGGGCAGGGCGAGCGTGCCTTGCTCCACCTCTGGCAGAGCGTTCAAGTCCAGCGCGCGCAGAGCGGCAAGGCCGGCCGGCGACAGCGTGGCGGGCGTGATGTCGGGAAGCAGCGCGCTCAGGTCGCGCACCTTGCCCTGGGCGTCCAGCAGGCCGGGTCTTTCCTGGCCCTTGGGGCCGTGTCGCAAGAGCTTCATGGGGATTTCCTTTCAGTTTGACCAGCCGCCATCAATGATTTGCGACGTGCCCGTGGTGAATGCAGATTCGTCGCTGGCGAGGTAAACCGCCAGCGCGGCAATTTCTGAAACGCGGCCCAAGCGGCCGATGGGTTGGCGGGCAACGAAGGCGGCTTCCACCTGCGCCAGCGTCTGGCCCGATGCCGCCGCCTGCGCAGCAATTCGCTCGCGCAGCGAAGGCGATTCAACCGTGCCGGGGCAAATGGCGTTGCAGCGGATGCCTTGGGCCACGAAGTCGGCCGCGACAGCTTTCGTCAAGCCAATGACTGCGGCCTTGGTGGCGCCATAGACAAAGCGGTTCGGCGCGCCCTTGATGCTGCCAGCCACGGAAGCCACGTTGATGATCGACCCGCCGCCCGCCTTGAGCATGCCAGGCAGGAAGGCCTTGATGGTGCGGAACTGCGACCGCACGTTGAGCTGGAGGGCAAAGTCCCAGTCGGCTTCGCTGCAGTCCAGCACGCTGCCGGCGTGCACGAAACCGGCGCCGTTGAAGAGGATGCTGACGGGGCCGTGGGCGGCCGCGGCGGCCGTGATGGCTGCCGCGTCGGTCACGTCAAGCCGCAAGGTGGTGCAGCCGGTGTCGGCCTTCAACGCCGCCAACAGCGTTTCGTTCAGATCGCTGGCAATCAGCTGCGCGCCTTCGCGCACGAAGGCTTCCGCCACCGCGCGGCCGATGCCCTGGCCGGCGGCGGTGATGAAGGCGGTCTTGCCGGCCAGTCTTCCCGTTGATGCAGCCATGGCTTCAGCCCCGGCCCACGAAGGGCATCTTGGTGGCCATCACGGTGGTGAACAGCACGTTGGCCGTCAACGGCAGACGCGCCATCGACAGCAGCGTGTCCACCACCGCAGCCAGGTCCATGCGCGGTTCGGGCCGCACGCTGCCGTCTGCTTGCAGCACGCCATCGACCATGCGTGCCGTCATGTCGCTGGCGGCGTTGCCGATGTCGATCTGGCCAACGGCAATGTCAAACGGCCGGCCGTCCAGCGCGGCAGTCTTGGTCAGGCCACTGACCGCGTGTTTGGTGGCCGTGTAGGCAATGGAGCCGGGCCGCGGCGTGGTGGCCGAGATGCTGCCGTTGTTGATGATGCGGCCGCCCATCGGCGTCTGCTCTTTCATCATCTTGAAGGCTTGCGACAGGCAGTAGAAAGCGCCGTTCAGATTGACGTCGACCACCTGCCGCCACTCGGCCGCCGTGACGAGGTCGGGCGTCTTGGCCGAGAGGCCGCCGCCGGCGTTGTTGAAGAGCAGGTCCAAGCGGCCAAAGCGGTTCTTGATGGCGGCGAAGGCGACGGCGACTTCCATGTCGTCGGCCACGTTGCAGGGCAGGGCGAGGGCGCGCGACGAGGCTCCACCGGCGGCTTCTGCGGTGGCTTGCAGCGCGTCGGCGCGGCGGCCCAGCAGGGCGACATGCCAGCCGTCGGCCAGCAGGCCCAAAGCGCAGGCACGGCCGATGCCGCTGCCGGCGCCGGTGACGAGGGCGTATTTGTTCATGGCTGTCTTTTCAAGAGTGGGTTGTCAATGGTCGTCAATGGTTGTCCTTGGGCACCGCGGCCCCACGCTTGCCGCGCAGGAAGTCGAGGTCGGCGCCTTCGTCGGCCTGCAGCACGTGGTCGATGTAGAGCTTCCAGTAGCCGCTGTCCATCGGCGGCTTCGGCGCGGTCCACAGTGCGCGGCGGCGGGCCAACTCAGTGTCGTCCACATGCAGGTGCAGGCGGCGCCCGGCCACGTCCAGCGTGATCAGGTCGCCGTTCTTCACCAGCGCCAGCGTGCCGCCGGCGGCGGCCTCGGGCGCGGTGTGCAGCACGACAGTGCCATAGGCGGTGCCGCTCATGCGCGCGTCGCTGATGCGCACCATGTCGGTGATGCCTTTTTTCAGAACCTTGGGCGGCAGCGGCATGTTGCCCACCTCGGCCATGCCGGGGTAGCCCTTGGGACCGCAGTTCTTCAGCACCATGATGCAGCTTTCATCGACATCCAGCGCGTCGTCGTCGATGCGCTTGTGAAAGTCGTCGCTGTCCTCAAACACCACCGCGCGGCCGGTGTGCTGCATCAATGCGGGCGTGGCGGCGCTGGGCTTGATGAGGGCACCGCGCGGTGCCAGGTTGCCACGCAGCACGGCGATGCCTGCCTTGGCCTTGAAGGGTGCGGCCACGGTCTTGATGACACGCGGGTCGAAGTTCTGCGCATCCGCAATGTTTTCGCCCACGGTGCAGCCGTTGGCCGTGACGGCGCCCAGGTGCAGCACCGACGCAATCTCCTTCATCACCGCCGGCAGGCCGCCGGCGTAGCAGAAGTCTTCCATCAGGTGTTCGCCGCTGGGCTGCAGGTTCAGGATGCAGGGCAACTCGCTCGCCAAGCGGTCGAAGTCGTCGATGGACAGTGGCACGCCGATGCGGCCTGCAATGGCGATCAAATGGATCACCGCATTGGTGCTGCCACCAATTGCAGCCAGCGTGCGGATGGCGTTCTCAAAAGCGTCGCGCGTCAGGATGCTGGAAAGTTTCTGGTCGGTGTGCACCATTTCCACGATGCGTCGCCCCGCGTTGCGTGCGATCACGTTGCGTCGGCCATCCACCGCCGGGTACGCGGCATTGCCCGGCAGGCCCACGCCCAGCGCTTCCACCATGCTGGCCATGGTGCTGGCGGTGCCCATCGTCATGCAGTGGCCGTGGCTGCGGTGCATGCAGCTTTCGGCCCCGAAGAAATCGGCAAGCGCAAGCGTGCCGGCACGCACCTGTTCGCTCATCTGCCACACCCCGGTGCCCGAGCCCAGCTCTTGCCCGCGCCACTTGCCGTTGAGCATGGGCCCGCCGCTGACACCGATGGTCGGCAGGTCAACGCTGGACGCACCCATCAACAGCGCAGGTGTCGTCTTGTCACAGCCCATCAGCAGCACCACGCCGTCGATGGGGTTGCCGCGGATGCTTTCTTCCACGTCCATGCTGGCCAGGTTGCGGTACAGCATGGCGGTGGGGCGCAGCAGCGTCTCGCCAAGCGACATCACCGGAAATTCCAGCGGGAAGCCGCCTGCTTCATAGACGCCGATCTTCACCTGCTCAGCCAGCGTCCTGAAGTGCGAATTGCAGGGTGTGAGTTCGCTGAAGGTGTTGCAGATGCCGATGACCGGCCGGCCATCAAATTGGTCGTGCGGTACGCCTTTGCCCTTGACCCAACTGCGGTAGGCAAAACCGTCGCGGTCTTG
>JAYSYB010000469.1:0-3899 GCA_043716775.1 Rubrivivax sp. | reverse complement strand
GTCAAACAACACCTGCACACAGCGGTGCCGGGCCGTCCAACGGTCGATCTTGCGCTCACCGGCATTCAGGTACTCGACCAGGCTCTCTAAGAGCCCGCTCTTGAGCAGGCAGAACACCGGCTGCACTTGTTGGCGGCCGTCCTCCAGCGTCGCGGCCATGGCGATGTCGGCGTCACCTTCCAGCAGCGCGGCTGACAACCGCGCTGCCAGGTCCAGTGGAAAGTTCGGGCTGTCGCAAGGCACCGTCAGCAGGTACGGCGTCTCGCAATGCTCAAGCCCCGCCAGCCAGCCTGCCAAAGGGCCCGGGTAGTCGGCCATCGGGTCGGGCCACACCGGCACACCCATCGATTCATAAGCCGACAGATTGCGGTTGGCATTGATAAGCACCTGGCCCACCTGGGGCTGCAAGCGCATCAGTGCGTGCAACGCCAGCGGCATGCCGTGGTGGGTCTGCAAGCCCTTGTCCACACCGCCCATGCGCGTGCCGCGCCCGCCGCAGAGGATGAGGCCGGTGATGTCTTGGGGGTCGATCACGTTTCGAGCATGTCGAAAGCCTGCGTCTCGACAGCGACGAAAGCCTGCGTGAAGGCCGCCACCGCGCGCCAGGTGTCGGCGCGTGGGTGTGCGATCACGGTGTCGCAGAAGGTGCCGACCCAGGATTGCACATGGGTGCGGTAGAAGCGGCGCTGCTGTTCCAGGTTGCACACCGACATGTCGTCACCCGCAATCAGGTAGCGCATGACTTCAAACAGGTAGGCGATGTGGTCTTCGGTTTCCAGCCGCGCGCTGTCGCGCGTCAGGCCCAGCCCGGCCAGATCGTGGCGCAAGGCGGCCAGCGGCTTTTCGTTCAGGAAGCCTGAAAGGTGGAAGGACGCATTGGCAAAGACCTCCGCCTTGCCGACCCCGTGGAACAGTGCCGCGTATTCAGCTGCTGCAGCATCGACGGTGGTCATGCGCAGCGTGCCGACGAGCGTTTGCCAGGGCGCTTCGAGCAGGCCGCCTTGCTGCGGCGCCTGCGTCACCGCCACGCTGAAATGCTGCAGCAGTTCAGCGTCTGGCGCTGCCAGCCACAGGCGGGACAGCAAGCCGTAGAGCTCAGCGCGCGCGAGCTCTTCGCCGTCGTCGTTGCTGACGATCGAGATGGGGGACGGGGCGGGGGACGAGACGGGGGACGAGACAGGAGACGAGACAGGAGACGGAATAGGAGGCGTTGACATGGGCTTCGCATTCAGAGATCGGTGATGCGCACTTCGGCGGCGCTGCTGTGCAGGTCGATGACGCGGCAGTCGCTGCACATCTTCAGCCGGTTTGCCGCAGCGCCCTGGAAGGCGCTGTGGCCGGCGAGTTTGCTCAGCATGTTTTCGATCGCGCGCAGCGTGCCGAAAGGTTTGGCGCACTGGATGCAGCAAAAGGGTTCCATCTCGGCCAGCACGCGGGCTGCCTTGCGCGCCTTGCCGCTGTCGGCCAGCCAAAGCCGTGGCTGCAGCGTGATGGCGTCTTCGGGGCAGGTGCTGGCGCACAGGCCGCACTGCACGCAGTTTTTCTCGATGAACTTCAGCTGCGGCTTGTCGGGGTTGTCGGCCAGCGCGGCTTCGGGGCAGGCGCTGACGCAGCTCAGGCATAGCGTGCACTTGTTGCCGTCCACCAGCAACGTGCCAAATGGAGAGCCTGCTGCTGGCAGCGCAATGGACTCAGCGGCTGTCGGGGCCTGGTTCAACAGATGGTCGATGGCGAGGTCGAGCGTGCTGCGTTTGTCGGCCTGCGCGGCGAAGGAGGCTGCTCGCAGGACGGTCTGCGCAGGCGCGGCGCGCAGCGCGGCATCCAGTGCGGCCGGGTTTTCGGTCTCGATGAGCTTGAAGTGTTCACCGCTGTAGCCCAGGCCGCTCAGCACGGCCTGCGCCACCGCCATCTGATCTTGCAGCGCCTGCCGGTATTCGGGCGCTTCTTCGGCCGTGGCCAGCACCCAGACCTGGCTCGCGCCCTGGGCGATGGCCGCCAGCCAGAGGTCGATGCCGATGCTGGCGGTGTGCCACACGGCCACCGGCAGTACCCGAGGCGGTACGCCTTGCAGCAAGGTCGGCGGTACGCCTTGCGACCTGCGGTTCACACGCGCTGCGCGCCCGACTGCGTCGATGAGCTGCGTGCCTGCTTCCTGGCTGTGGATCAGCAGTGCGGCCTGTTTACCGCCGCCATGGCCGTAAGCCGTCAACATCGTGCGCAGGCGTTTGCCCTGGTCCACCGTGTCGGGGTAGGCGAAGCTCATCGCGCCACTGGGGCACACCGTGCTGCAGGCGCCGCAGCCCACGCACAGGTGCGGCTCGACGATAACGCCGCCCGACAGTTCGCCCTTGAGCTTGCCTTTCTTCGACGCGTCGCTGCGGATGGCCTGCGCAGAACAGACGTCGATGCAGGCGGTGCAGCCAATCTGTTCATTGCGGCTGTGCGCGCACAGTTTGTGCTGGTACTTGAAAAACTTGGGCTTCTCGAATTCGCCGGTCAGTTCACGCAGTTTCAGCACTGCGTCCATCAGTCGGCGTTCGTCGTTGCCGGTGTGCAGGTAGCCCTGAGGCGGCTGGTGCATGGTGAAGGCAGGCGCCTCACGCAAATCCAGCACAAGGTCAAAGTTTTCGCGGTGCGTCAGCGGCGCACGGCTGAAGTCGATGGCGCCCGCTGCGTCGCACACGCGCACGCAGTCGCGGTGGCTCTTGCAGGCGGCCAGGTTGACTTGGTAATCAAGCCCAATCGCGCCTTCGGGGCAGGCATCGACGCAGGCATTGCAGCGGGTGCACAAGTCCAGGTCGATCGGGTTGCTGCTGTCCCATTCGGCGTTGAACTGACCGAGCCAGCCCGTCAGCTTCGTCAGGCGACCGGTGTAGGTGGCGCGTTCGTGCGCCTGGACGAGGGTGCTGCCGACCTGCGTGACCAGCACCGTCACGTCAAGCTTGTCTGCCAGAAGGGTGGCCGCGCGCTCTGCGGCTGCTGCGCTGCCCAGCACCAGGCAGCGGCCCTCGCTCTTGTAGCTGACGGTGGCCACCGGCTCGGTCGGCGGCAGTTGCGCGGCGGCAATCAATGCGGCCAGTTTGGGCGTTAGGGCCTTGGCGCTGAGCGGCTTGCCGGCCTCGCGTGCCCAGCCACCGGTTTCACGGATGTTGATGAAGTGGATTGGCCGCTCTTGCACGCTGGCCGCGCCTTCGGTCTCTTCGTTCAGTTCCAGGAACAGCCGTGCTTCTTGCGTGCAAGCAACCAGCAGTTCGTCACCACTCTGGCCACTGGCTTTGGCCGCGCGCTGGAAGGCGGCGGCCTCGCGCCGGCACAAAAGGGTGTGGACTTGCTCCAGGCCTTCAGTGCTGGCGCCCGGCGTCTTCGACAGTGCCTGGCTCAAGGCTGGCGCATCCAGCGGCATCGTCTGGTTGCAATTGCAAAGCAGGGTTCTCATCGGCGATTGATTCTGTTGGCAGCGCAGCTTCGGGAGCAGGTTTCACTGCGGTGGCAGGGGGGCATGGTTCGTCCTCGTCGCTGAACAGGCCCAGGACATGCGCCTGCAGCATCTGCCTCAGCATGCCCGCCGGCAATGGGTCGGGCTTGCCGTAGTCGTCGATATAGACGTCCAGCCTGTCCATCACGTTGAAGTGTGGGTCGGTGAAGAGCTTGCTCAGCGCTGCGTTTTTGACGTCGGGTTGCACGCTGGGGCCGAGAAAGCGGGTGTAGTCGGAATCGCGGCCGAGCGCGGCCACGTCAAGCATGCTGGGCGGCGGCGGGGCCACGGGAAGTTGGGCGGGAAGTTGTGCGGGAAGTTGGGCGGACGGTTGCGTCGAAACCTGCGCGGGGGCCGGGCCGAGGTCGGGTGCGGCCGGTTCCGCCAGCCGGGCCAGTGCGGTCGGTGCTTCGGGCTCCGCCGG
>JAYSYB010000468.1:0-11788 GCA_043716775.1 Rubrivivax sp. | reverse complement strand
ACGAATACAACGCCGTGCTGGACATGCCGGCCGAGTACTACCTGGACACCATCAAGACCGTGTTCCAGGACTTCGCTCTCGTCAACGGCACGTGGACCGTCAAGGGCGAACCGGTGCGACCACAGGACATCACCACGACTGCGCTGCTGACGATTGAAGGCGAGCTGGACGACATCTCCGGTGCCGGCCAGACCAAGGCCGCACACGGGCTGTGCTCGGGCGTGCCCAAGAACCGCGCTTTCCACTACGACGCGGAAGGTGCGGGGCACTACGGCATTTTTTCGGGCCGCCGCTGGCGTGACAAGGTGTACCCGGAGGTGCGGGGTTTCATCGCGCGCTTTGACGCCGAAGCGGCCGCACCGAAGACCGCCTCCAAGCCGGCCGCCAAGGTGGGCCACCGCAAGACGCGGGCCTGAACCTGCCGCCGATAATGTGGCGGTGACCCCGCCATCCGCTGCCCTTGACCCGCGCCCTGACCCGCGCCCTGACCTGGCCTTGCAGCTCGACGCCGCATTGCCGCAAACGCAGTGCACGCGCTGCGGCTACCCCGACTGCCGCAGCTACGCACAGGCCATGGCAGCGGGCGACGCCGACATCAACCGTTGTCCGCCAGGTGGTGCCGACGGCATCGTGCGGCTGGCGCAGATCACCGGACGCAGCCCGTTACCGCTGGACACGGAACGCGGCGCTGAAGGCCCACGCGCGCTGGCCGTCATCGACGAAACCTGGTGCATCGGCTGCACGCTGTGCATCAAGGCCTGCCCGGTGGATTGCATCGTCGGCGCGCCCAAGTTGATGCACACGGTGATCGACAACCTTTGCACCGGGTGTGAGTTGTGCCTGCCAGTGTGCCCGGTGGACTGCATCGCGATGCTGCCCGTCACGCCGGGCAAAAGCGGCTGGCAGGCCTGGAGCGACGCGCAGGCCAACGAGTCACGCGGCCGCTATGCCTTCCACCAGCTGCGCATCGACCGCGGCCAGCGCGAGAACAATGAACGCCTGGCCGCGAAGGCGCAGGCCAAGCTCGCTGACCTGGGCGCGCACAGCAGCATCACGGACGCCGATGCGCTGGCCGCCAAACGGGCCGTCATCGACGCCGCGCTGCAGCGCGCCCGCGCGCCCCGCGGCGACGCCAAGGACCCGCATGAAAGCTGATGCCATCGCGCCGTTCTTCGCCACGCTGGCCGCCACCAACCCGCGGCCGCAGACCGAACTGCAATTCAGCAGCGTCTTTGAATTGCTGGCCGCCGTGCTGTTGTCGGCGCAGGCTACCGACGTCGGCGTCAACAAGGCCACGCGGGAACTCTTTGCGCGAGCGCCCACGCCGCAGGCCATGCTAGACCTGGGTGAAGCAAAAGTGACGGAGCTCGTGCGCACCATCGGCCTCTTCCGCACCAAGGCGAAGAACCTGGTGGCCACTTGCCGCATCCTTGTCGACCAGCATGGCGGCCAGGTGCCACGCACGCGCGATGCGCTTCAGGCGCTGCCGGGTGTCGGTCGCAAGACCGCCAACGTGGTGCTTAACGTGGCCTTTGGTGAAGCCACGATGGCGGTGGACACGCACGTCTTCCGCGTCAGCAACCGCACGGGCCTGGCACCCGGGCGCAACCCGCTGGTGGTGGAAGAAGGCCTGCTGAAACGCATCCCGCCGCAGTACCTGGTGGATGCGCACCACTGGCTCATCCTGCACGGCCGCTATGTCTGCCTAGCGCGCGCGCCACGCTGCAGCGCCTGCGCGGTGCGGCTGTGGTGCGACGAAGGGCGGCGCTTGACCGCCAGGGCCGCTGCTACGATGCTGCAGAGGGACAGCTAAAGGGACGGAGATGGCCACGCTTGAAGACGTCACTGAGCGGGTTGACCGACTGGTGGTGCGCCACCAGGAGCTCAAGCGCACCAGCACCTTGATCGAACAGCAGCTGTTGGCCGTGACGGCCGAGCGCGACAGCCTGCGGTCGCGGCTGGCGGCGGCGCGCGCACGTGTGGACGCGCTGCTGGAACGCCTGCCGGCCGACGCTGCCAACCACAAAGGGGGTGGCGCTTGAAGCAAGTTGAAGTCTCCATCCTCGGGCAGGTGTACATGCTCGGCTGCCCTGAAGGCGGTGAAGCGCTGCTGGCCACGGCCGTGGCCGGTGTGGACAAGGAAATGACGGCCATCCGCGACGGCGGCAAGGTCAAGGCGCGTGAACGCATCGCCGTGCTGGCCGCCCTGAATCTGGCGTATCAACTGGCCGAGCGGGGCATGGCGCCGGCGGCCCCCGCGACCACGCCGCAACCCGCTGCAAAGGCCGGTGCGGCGCGCGACGCGCCTTCAGAAACAGAGCTCGACGCACTCGTGCGGCGCATCGACGCAGCCTTGGGTGACGACGGGCAGTTGTTGTGATGAAGAGCGCACTGCAAAGGTCACTCGCTGCAGCAGATTGCGGGTCTAGAATGGATTCGTCCGCTGTGTCTGGTGAGCCTAATATGTCCTTGAGCCGATGGTCTATGACCAAGGGCTTGGAACATTGCCTTGCTGGTGTGAGCGTCTCGCGTCAGATGAACCCGAAGCTTGGCTGACCTCGCCCACCTGAACTCCCCCTTGGTTCAGGCAAACGGTTCACTTGTCACGGCGGACACCCTCTGCTTTTTTGTGTCGCCATGCCGTCGCCTGCACCCTCTGCGCTTGCTCCCACCGGCTACTGGCTGATGAAGAGCGAGCCCGACGAAACCTCCATCGACCACCTGGCACAGGCCCCGCAGCAAACGCTGCCGTGGACCGGCGTGCGCAACTACCAGGCCCGCAATTTCATGCGCGACGCCATGCGTGTGGGCGATGGCGTGCTGTTCTATCACTCGTCCTGCCCACAACCCGGCATCGCGGGCCTGGCACGCGTGGCCGGCGCTGCGGTGCCCGACACCACGCAGTTCGATCCCACCAGCCGCTACTTCGACGTGAAGTCGGCGTGCGAACAACCGCGCTGGCTGCAGGTCGACGTCAAGCTCGTCCGCAAGACCCGATTCTTGCCGCTGGCCGAGCTGCGCAGCGCGCCGGAACTGGTCAGCCTGCGCGTCCTGCAGCGCGGCAACCGCCTGTCGATCACGCCCGTCACGCCCGAAGAGTGGCACGCCGTGCTGGCGCGCCTGGGCGCTTGAGCCGGCCCCGCTGTTGGACATCCCGCTGCTGTTGATCGCCGAGTTGCTGGCATTGGGCATTGGCGTTGGCTTCCTCGCCGGCATGCTGGGGGTGGGCGGCGGGATGATGATGGTGCCGTTCATGACCTACCTGCTCACGCAACGCGGCGTCGAGCCCGGCCTGGCGGTGAAGATGGCCATCGCCACCAGCATGGCAACCATCCTCTTTACCAGCGTCAGCAGCGTGCGCGCGCACAGCAAGCTCGGTGCAGTGCGCTGGGACATTGCACGCGCCATGGCGCCGGGCATCGTCATCGGTGGCCTGGCGGCCGGTGCAGGTGCTTTCGCGCTGCTCAAGGGCCAGGGCCTGGCGCTGGGCTTCGCGGTCTTCATCGGCTACACGGCGCTGAAGATGTTTCGCAACCAGCCGCCGCGCCCGGGGCGGCAGATGCCGGGTGCTGTCGGCACTGCAGGCGTGGGGGCCGGCATCGGCTTCATTTCGGGCTTGCTGGGTGCCGGCGGCGCTTTCCTGTCCGTGCCGTTCATGACGTGGTGCAACGTGCCGCCGCGCCATGCCGTGGGCACCAGTGCGGCACTGGGTTTTCCGATTGCCCTGGCCAGCACCGCGGGGTACGTCATCGCCGGCTGGCAGCTGGCGCCGGCGCTCCCGGGTGCCTGGGGCTACATCTACCTGCCGGCCCTGGCGATCGTCGCGGCTGCCAGCATGAGCCTGGCGCCGATCGGCGCGCGCGTGGCGCAGACGATCAACGTCGTCCTGCTCAAGCGCATCTTTGCTGTGATGCTGCTGGCGTTGGCAGCCAGCATGCTGCGCCAGGCTCTGGCCTGAATCGAAGGCCGCTGGCCGCAGCGTTCAGGTCGCCTCAAAGCGGATCGCTGCCAGCGTGAGGTGGTTGCCGCCCCGGCGCTGGGCCTCGCCAAGCGCAGATTCACAAGCCGCCAGGAGCCCGTCCTGGGTGTTGGCGGTATGCGGGAAGCTGGCCACGCCCATCGCCACCGTGAAGTCCAGTTCCTGGCCTTCCAGCACCACGATCTGGGTCGCGCACTTGCGGCGCAAGCCTTCCATGCGCGCATGCGCCGTGGCCAGGCCCACGCCCGACAGCAGCACCGCAAAGCGCTGTTCTTCATAGCGGCAGGACGCGTCCATCGCGCGCGTGCCGCCGCGCAGCAGGCGGCCCATCGCTTCCAGCACACTCTGCTCGCCCGGCGCGCCCAGGGCCAGCACCTTCGGCGCCAGCGCATCGAGTTCGATCAAGACGATGGAGAACTCGCGGTGCTCACGCGTGGACAGATCGACTTCGCGGCGCAGCTGGTCTTCAAAGTGAGCGCGCCTGTGCAGGCCGGATGCAGGGTCGCGCAGCGCCTGGTCGGCGATTTCGCGGCGCAACCTGTCGTTGGCGTTCTGCTGCTGTTCAATCTGTTCGAGCGCGCCGCGCAGCTGCGACTCACGCTGGCGTTCTTTGGCCTTGTCGAGCCAGATCGCCGTGAGCCAGCGCGGGCCGGAGTTCGACGACGCTGCCAGCACCCGAAGCACCGAAAAATCCCGACGGCTGCCCGTCCAGTCAAACTGATGTTCGCTCAGCAACGGCGCGCCGTGGGCCAACGCTGTGTGCTCAGCCGCCCGTAGCGTGGTGGCCAGTGTGGGGTCGAAAATTTCGGCGTCCGTCAAGCCGGTGACGGCTGTTGCTGCCCGGCCCAGGAAGGCGGCCATGGCGTCGCTGACATACACGTACCGACCGGTGTCTGCATCCTTCACCGCCAACAGGCCCTGTTGCTGCTGCACGAAGGCTGGCAGCGCCAATGCCAGTGCGGCCCCCCAGGCCGGGCCGGCACGTGTTGATTCGCTGAAGGTGTCCGTGCTCAAGCTCATGGTGTAGAGGAGTTTCGATCGCGCGTCGATCAAGCATCAGGCCATTGCGCCGGCACTGGCTGCACCAAACTGTGTTTCGCGCCCTATCTTGGTGGGGCTCGCGTGGCAGAGCAAGATGCTGCGTGATTCTGGCCCCTAGATTGACACCTGCAGCGCGCGAAAAGCAGGATCAAAGGTGCTTCTGATCTGACGCCGGGCCGGGTTCGCCGCCTGCATGCCGAATTCGCCGTGAAATCGGCGGCGGCGTGCAGCTCGGTTTGGCTGGACATTCGCCGTCAACCTGGACAATGAAGCCTCCGCGGCGGTGTGTGGCGGGCCAACCCCCATCCGATGGGCCCGCAACTTGCAACGCTGCAGCCAGGAGACAAGCCCCGAATGAGCATCGCCGTCTATCTGAAGGACATCGGCCGCGGCGCCGCAGGCGCACGCTCGCTCAGCAGCGAAGCGGCACATGACCTGATGCGACAGGTGCTGGACAGCGAAGCATCTGCCGCGCAGACGGGTGCCTTTCTGATTGCGATGCGCATGAAGGGTGAAACGCTTCCCGAACTCAGGGGCTTTCTGGACGCCGTGCATGGGCGCTGCACACGGGTGCCCAGCGACCGACCCGTGGTACTGATCCCGTCCTATAACGGTTCGCGCAAACTTCCTAACCTGACGCCGCTGCTGGCGCTGTGGCTGGCGCGAGAAGGCTTGCGTGTGCTGGTGCACGGGCCGGTGGCGGTCAGCGGCAGGGTTGGCAGCGCCAGCATCCTGAGTGACCTGGGCCTGCAGCCGGCGCAACATGGCAATGACATCCACCACGCGTGGTCGCGCCGCGAACCCGCCTTTGCGCCCACCGCCCTGCTCTGCCCGACGCTGCAGACGCTGCTCGACCGGCGTCAGGAACTGGGTGTGCGCGGCCCGGGCCACACGGTGGCGAAGATGCTCAACCCAGTGGTGGGTGCACCCGCGCTGCGGCTGGTGAACCACACCCACCCGGAGTTTGGCGCCCTGATGGCGGCCTGGGCCGAAAGCAGCAGGGCTGACGCGATGCTGCTGCGCGGCACCGAGGGCGAACCCGTGGCCGATCCGCGTCGCCAGCCGCGCATCGACACCTGGATTGGCGGCCACCTGCGGCCTGAGCTGTCGCTGCCAGCCCACGAAGGCGTGCTGACCGACCTGCCGCTGCTGCCACGCGAGACCGATGCCGCCCACACCGCCGTGTATGTGCAAGAGGTGCTCAGCGGCATGCGTCCGGTACCGCCGCCGCTGGCGCGCCAGGCCGAGCAGATCATTGCTGCGGTGGCGCTGCTGGCGCGGCGCCACTGCAGCCATGGAACGGTCGACTTGAGCGCGGTATGCTGCAGCCCTGACGGTTTGGCGTCCGATCTCGGGCTATAATTTCAGGCTTTGCTGGCAAACCAGCGTGTCGATCCTGCAGTGACCACCCTCGGCTCCCAAGCCTCGTGAAACTCCCAGATTCGCGGAGCACGGCGCAGACGAAGCCAAGCATCTGATCTGCAAGACACCGAGCGCACCATTTCATTCGGGACCCCGACTTCCATGACCACGATCCGCGTCAAAGAGAACGAACCTTTCGATGTCGCACTGCGCCGCTTCAAGCGCACCATCGAAAAGATCGGCCTGCTGACCGAACTGCGCGCCCGCGAGTTCTATGAAAAGCCCACCGCCGAGCGCAAGCGCAAGAAGGCTGCGGCCGTGAAACGCCACTTCAAGCGCGTGCGCAGCATGCAGCTGCCCAAGAAGTTGTACTGATCCACTGGCCCGCACTGACCAGTCGGCCACAGGCTGTTGCCCTCCGCCTGACCCCAACAAGCCCGCTCGGGACGCCGCAGCGGGCTTGTTTTGTTTACGCAAAGCCCACGATGACCACGACCAGCCTCAAAGACCGCATCACCGAAGACATGAAGGCCGCCATGCGCGCCAAGGACGGCGACCGTCTGCTGGCCATCCGCATGCTGCTCGCGGCATGCAAGCAGCGCGAGGTGGACGAACGCATCGTGCTCGACGATGCGGCGGTGGTGGCCATCGTGGACAAGCAGCTCAAGCAGCGCAAGGACTCCATCGCCGCTTTCCAGCAGGCCGGTCGCATCGACCTCGTGGACAAGGAAGCGGCCGAAGTGAGGGTGCTGGAGGCTTACCTGCCACAGCGCCTGTCGGCCGATGAAGTCAACGCCACTGTCGCCGCGCTGATTGGCGAGCTGGCGGCCGAACTGGGCGCTATCGGCACCGGTGACATGGGCAAGGTGATGGCCGCTGCCAAGGCGCGCTTAGCGGGCAGGGCCGACATGGGCCTGGTCTCGGCTGCGGTCAAAGCGGCGCTGGCTAAGTGATGTCCATGAGCGGCATTCCTTTCCGTTCACTCACCCCCGCGCTGGCGGTGGCGCCGCAGCTCACACCCGACGCGATGGCCGAGGCCGCGCGTTTGGGTTTCAAGAGCGTGATCAACAACCGACCCGACTTTGAAGCCGGGCCTGGTCAACCCACCAGCGCCCAGATCGAAGCTGCGGCGCTGGCTGCGGGCCTGTCCTACCGCCACCTGCCGGTGGCCCCGTCTTTCCAGACGCCGCAAGAAATAGCAGCCTTCGCCGACCTGCTGCAGGAACTGCCCGAGCCGGTGCTGGCCTTCTGCCGCAGCGGCACGCGTTCGGCGCGCCTGTTCAGCGCGGCCAACAACCTCTGAACCACCCTGGCGTGGCGCTTGGGGCTTACCCCAGGGCGCGCTGATACGCAGTCCTGGCGCACTTGGCGCCCGTTACATTCAATCCCTGTGGCTGCATGGCGCCGCGTGCTCACACGCCGGAGGTTTTGAATGGAACTGCTGCTGCGCTTGACGCGCCTGATTGACGGCATCAACAACCGTTTTGCAGAAATCGCCAAGTGGGCGGTGCTGGCTTCGTGCGTCATCAGCGCCAGCAATGCGCTGGTGCGTTACCTGGCCAACTACAGCTCAAATTCGTGGCTCGAAATCCAGTGGTACCTGTTTGGCGCCTGCGTCATGCTGGGCGCGTCGCAGGTGCTGCGCCTAAATGAACATGTGCGCGTGGACGTGTTCTACGGCCAGTACTCCGGGCGCGCGCAGGCCATCGTCGACTTGGCTGGGTTGGTGCTGTTCCTGATGCCGGTGATGGTGCTGATGATCTACTTCTCATGGCCACTTTTCCTGCAGATGTACCGCACGGGCGAGATGTCGGGCAATTCGGGCGGCCTGATTCGCTGGCCGGCCATGCTGTTGCTGCCGGTGGGCTTCACGCTCGTGTTGCTGCAGGGCATTTCTGAAGCGATCAAGCGTGTGGCCTGGCTGACACACCGATACGACGGCGAATTCCACTATGAAAGACCGCTGCAATGAGCATGGAGAGCTTTGCCCCACTGATGTTTGTGGGGCTGATCCTGATCCTCATGATCGGTTTCCCGGTCGCCTTTTCGCTGTCGGCGCTGGGCCTGGGCTGCGGCTACTTTGCGGTCTATCAGGGCTGGTTCCCGGCCTCGTTCATGTCGGCGCTGCCGCTCAACGTCTTCGGCATCCTGTCCAACGACCTGCTGCTGGCGATTCCCTTCTTTACCTTGATGGGCACCATCCTTGAAAAGTGCGGGCTGGCTGAGGACATGCTGGATTCGATGGGCCAGCTCTTCGGCCCCGTGCGCGGCGGCCTGGGCTACTCGGTCATCATCGTCGGCTTCATCCTTGGCGCCGTCACCGGCACCGTGGCGGGTCAGGTGATCGCGATGGCGATGATCTCGCTGCCCGTGATGATGCGCTGGGGCTACAACATGCGTTATGCCACGGGCGTGCTGGCGGCGTCGGGCACCATCACGCAACTGGTGCCGCCTTCACTGGTGCTGGTGGTGCTGGCTGACCAGCTCGGCAAGCCCGTGGGCGACATGTACAAGGGCGCCTGGGGGCCGTCGATCCTGCAGGTGCTGATCTTCTTGCTCTACACCTTCCTGGTGTCGCGCTTGGCACCGTCGCACGTGCCCGGTGTGCCCAGGGAAGCGCGCACGCTGACCGGGCCGGCGCTGGTCATCAAGTGTCTGCGCGGCATCGTTCCATCAGCCGTGCTGATCTTCCTGGTGCTGGGCAGCATGGGCGGCCTGCCGGGCATGAACACTGCGATCTGCACACCCACCGAAGCCGGCGCCATGGGCGCTGTCGGCGCCTTTGTGCTGGCCGCCATGCACAAGCGCCTGACCTGGCCGCTGGTGAAGGAAGCGAGCATCGGTACCATGCGCATCACCGCCATGGTGGTGTTCATTCTGATTGGCTCGCGCGTGTTTTCGCTGGTGTTTCAGGGTGTGGAAGGCGGCAAGTGGATCGAGCACATGCTGCTCAGCCTTCCGGGCGGTCAGACAGGCTTCCTGATCGCGGTCAACATCTTCATCTTCTTCCTGGCGTTCTTCCTCGACTTCTTCGAGATCGCCTTCATCATCATCCCGTTCCTGGCGCCCGTGGCCGACAAGATGGGCATCGACCTGATCTGGTTCGGCGTGATGATCTGCGTCAACATGCAGACGAGCTTCATGCACCCGCCCTTCGGTTTTGCGCTGTTCTACCTGCGCGGCATTGCCGACACGCTGTTCAAGAACGGCAGCCTGCCCGCCAAAGTGGAGTCGCGCGATATCTACATGGGCGCCATTCCCTGGGTGTTGATGCAACTGGTGCTGGTGGCGGTGGTGATTGCCTTCCCGCAAACGGTGACGGCCTTCCTCGACAAACCGCAGGTGCTGGACCTGGACAAGGCGGGCCGTGAACTGCAGCAGATGGAAGGTGGGGGCACGCCAGCAGAGCCCAACGCCGCTGCATCGGCGGCAGACGGCGCTGCGGACCCGGCATCGGCCGCGAGCGCGGCTGATGGCAGCGGCAGCAGCAGCGACGAAGACCCGATGAAGGCGCTGGAAGAGTCGATGAAGAAAGACGCCGCAGGGTCCAAAAGACCCTAGCCTCGCTTCGCGGGCAGCGCGATTACTTAGAGAACCCAACAAGATTTTGGTCGTGAGAGAAGCCAACAAGACGTCATTAGAGAACCCAACAACGGCTTGTTAGAGAACCCAACAAACGCCACCTGAGGCCGCCTGGACGGGGCCGCCGGACCCAGGTTCAATCCCCTGAGACCAACATCTCCACGGCGGCCACGGTGGGCGATCTCAACGACAAACAAGGCAGCCTGCAGCATATAGGTGGCAAGACACGCAGGTCCAAGGCTCTCCTGCCCATCCCCAACGTGCAGACGGCCCAGGGACTCGTGCGGCTGTACGGGTGCATCAAGGGCGAGCTGAGCAAGGCCGCCGCCGGCGAAGAAGTTCTGATCCCCGTCGGCGACGTCAAGCTCCACATGAGCCGCATCATCGGATTGATGCCGCTGCTGGGCATCGACTTCGACCCAGAGGTCGTGAAGGCGGTGAAGACGCGCGTCCAGGTCGGCCCGCTCAAGTGGGGCAACCTGCGCAGCGGCACCCTGACCGTCCTGCGTCACCGGGGCGACTAGATGACCTACCGCGAGATCGCCGAGGCCCTGCTGGCCCGAAACCGCAAAGCCCAGACGCTGGACGTCGCTCTGATGTCCAAGTTCGTTCAGAAGGTGCGCGAGGCCCTGTTCTTCCCCGTCAGTTCAAATCTTTGGTGGATCCGGCGACTGGTTGCGCGAACTCTTCACGATCTCAAACCAAGCCAGTGTCGAATCTAACTGTGTTCTGACACGAGATTCCTCATCGCTGTTCAGAAAGGTCGTTGAGGCAAGACGGTTCTTGATCTTCGGAAGTGAGATGAGACCACAGAGAATGCCGGCTTTAATCCAGCGCAAATCATTGGGCTGACTTCTGGCGTATTTCGACATGGCAGCGTCGTCTGGATCCAGGAACCACAAGTTCACGCTGCCACGACTGATGCTAGTCATTCGACTTTGCCAGCCATCAGGTAGCGTGGGAAGATTCGGGGAGACCGGATCTAGGTAGTAACCGTTTTTCTTGTGAAACTCTGAACCCTCGCCAAGGGCCGCACTGACGTCGTAGATTCGTCCCGGATCAGATTTGGTGTAAGAGTCGATGTCGTTTGACATCGACATATCTGCCGGCAACCCATCTTCGTCTTGAGTCCCAAGAATGGAGAGGCTACCAACCACCACATAGTCGGTGTGCCCAGTTAGTCGATGTGCTTCGCCGAACAGCTTGAACAAGTAGTCGCGGTTCATGAAGTCGTCGTTTCGATCACATGCCAAGGCGAGTTTTGCCGCAGGGCGGCGGCCCATTCAAACGTCTCAGAGCACATGGCCTGGACCAGGTCACCAGTCGAGCGGCCAAGAAGGTCATCCCACCAGTCCGCATAGTCTGTGCTGCAAAGTCGATCTCGGCGCCACTTCAGCACTTCTGCGCGCGCCAGTGCTATGAGTTCGCTGCGCTTGGTTTCCGGCATCTGCAGCAGATCGATAGCCAGTTTCTGATGCTTGATCAGGCGATTCTTCTCGACCAGTTGTTGAGCGGCCCGGGCGGCACGACGGTGTTCCAAGTGCCGCTCTGATGACGAATGCCCTTCCACTGCCCGGAACAACCCTGGCGAGCAGACGATCGCCTTGATCGACTTGTGACGCTCGATGGCAACAGGCCCCTTCGCGACGGCTTCAAGAAGCGCACCGAAGTTTTGCTTGGCTCGACTGGCTGTCATTGTTTCCATCGTTCAATTCTAGAGATTTTGTCTATTTTAGACAACTTTTAACAAAGTGATCTAGCTACTCGGCGAGGATTGGCCGTACCCCGAAATCCAGCCGAACAAGATTTGCGCTGCTTCTGACG
>JAYSYB010000467.1:0-11788 GCA_043716775.1 Rubrivivax sp. | reverse complement strand
CTGGGTCAGCGTCAGTGAGATGGCGGTGCCCACCAGTGCCGTGGCCACGACCACCGCCGTGACCATGCGGCCCGACAGCGGCAGCACCTGGGTCAGGTGCGCGCGCAACATCAGCACCGCCAGCAGCGCCTGCAGCGGCACCGACAGGCGCCACAGCCACGGCCAGGCCAGCGCGGCGCCCAGCGCGGGCAACAAGACGTCCAGCACTTCGATCAACAGCAGCCAGGGCAGCACGATGCGCAGGTGGCCCATGAAATCGAAGCGGTGCTGGAAGATTTTGGACACCAGCGCCCAAACCCCGCACCAGCCCGCCAGCGCCAGCGGCACACCGACGGCGACGGGCAGCCAGGCGGCGGTGTCGGCGCCGGGGTCGAGTGCGGTCCAGTGGTCGGCCAGCGCCAGCAGCATCAGCAGCAGGCCGGCCAACATGGGCGGCACAAGTTGCGCGCGGCCCAGCGCTGGCAGGGGACGCTCGGGGGCCAGGGTTTCGCTGGGCAGGCGCAGCCGCAGCTTGATGTGTCCGATCTGCAGCGCCGCGCCGCCGTTCAGCAGCGGCACCCGCGCGCCGGCTTCAAACCGATCGCTGCCGACGTTGACGCCGTTGACTGTCTCTCCCACGGTCAATGTCAGCTGGCCTTGGGCGTTAGCCTGCAAGCGCGCGTGGTGGGCGGCGACATGCGGGTCGTCCAGCACGACATCGTTGTCCAGCGCGCGGCCCAGCGTCAGCGGCCAGCGCTGCACGCTGATGCAGCGCGCCACACGGCCGTCGCGCTCAAAGATTTCGAGCAGCGCGAGACGGTTCAGGGCAGCAGCCTGGCGGGGGTCTGCGTCGTCGGAGGCATGTTCCATGCAAAGCCGTCCAGGTAATGTTGAGCCAGGCGTTGTGCACTGGCCAGGCTCACGCCTTGGGCGTCGAGCCGGCCCTGCACGCCGCGGGTGGCGCCGTCCAGCGTGGCCACCAGCACCATCATGTCGTGCAGCCCGTCCAGCTTCTTGTAGGCGCGCAGGCAGATCACGGCTTTCAGCGGCAATGGAGAAGACGCGGTGGACTTGTCGGCCGCCTTGACCGGCACCGCGACGCTGCGTTCCACACACTGGCCGGCGGTGCGGAAGCGGTCGTCGCCGCCGACGAATTCATTGCCGAAGCTGGCCGAGTAGCGCTGCGCAAAACGCAGTTGACCCAGCTTGCTGCCGTCATAGGCCTCGTGGCGCACGGTGATGAAGCCGGTAAGCAGCGCCCCGCTGACGAAAATGCGGCTGTCCATTTCGCAGTCCGAACGTTCAAATTGCAGGCCCCGCGCGGCCTGTGGTGAACCCCGGCCCCAGCAGCGCATCCACGTTTCCTGCGGCACGGGAATGGTGTAGGTCGGGTGGCCCGCGCTGCGCCACGGCTGCTGGATGAAGCCCTGCGTGAGCTGCGCTTCATGCTGCATCAGCTGGCGCGTGATTTCTGGCCAGGCCGGCGCGGTGATGGGCTGCGCGCCGCGGCCGCGCGCGATGAGCGCACGCACCGGGTCGGCCGGCACCAGGAAGCTGACCTGTTCACCGTCGCGCCGCGCCGCCACGTTGACGCCGATGAGCCGACCCTGATCATCCAGCGCAGGCCCACCACTCATGCCGGAACTGAGCGATCCACCGAAGAAAAGCGTGGGCAGGAAACTGCGCTCTACCGGCCCGTTGTAGCTGCCTTCGGCCACCGCAAAGCCGACGTCGAGCGGGTTGCCCATTGAATAGATGCGCGCGCCGCGCGGCAGCGCTTCGGCCTGCGGGCGCAGCGCCACCGACCCGCGACCGGCCAGCGCCGCCGGCTCCACGGGCTTCAACAGCGCCAAGTCATGCACCACATCAAAGGCCAGCAGTTGCAGTGCGCCCTGCTTGCCGTCCACCGTGGCAAACACCAGCCGGTGGCGGCCGGGCTGCAGCGCGTACTGGCTGACGACGTGGTAATTCGTGATGAGGTGGCCCTCATCGTCGATCAGGAAGCCCGAGCCCACGGACGACTGGCTGTCCTGCGTTTTCAAGAGCGTGCGCACCTGCAGCAGGCGCGGGCGAGTACGTTCGTAGATGCGCTGGCCAGCGCCAGTGAGTGGAGTTTCGGCGGCGGCATCGGGTGCGCTGGCGGTGGATGCGGCGGCTGCAGGCGGCGGTGATGTTGGCTTGCCATCGCCGGTGGACGCGGCGTGTGCTGCACCCGTCATCAAGGCCAGGCAGCAGAGCGCATGAAAAATTTCGGCAACCTTGTTCGCAACTCTATCGGCAATCACAGCGGCAATCACAAGCATCGTGGCATCTTAGTGCAGGGGTGGGTGCTAACCTCTCCCGCATGCCCTTGCGCTCTGCATTGCCAGCCGTGCGTGCCATGCGTGCCTTGTCTCGATGGCTGGGGCCATGGCTGCGCGAAGTTAATGCCGCCACGCTGCGCGCCGATGCCACTGCCGCGTTGCTGGCGGCCGTGCTCGTGCTGCCGCAGGGCATTGCTTTCGCCGCGCTGGCAGGGCTGCCGCCGGCCTGGGGTTTGTACAGCGCGGTGGTGCCGACCTTCGTCGCCGCGTTGGCCGGGTCCAGCCGGCACGTGCTGACGGGGCCCACCAACGCGCTGTCACTGGCGTTGGCCGCGTCGTTGGCGCCACTGGCTTTGGCGGGTAGCGCCGAGTACCTGCGGCTGGCCTTGGTGTTGACGCTGATGATCGGCCTGATCCAGGTCGCGGTGGCGCTCTTGAGGTTGGGCCTGTTAACGCACTTCATCGCGCCTTCGGTGCTGCTGGGCTTCACCAGCGGCGCGGCGGTGTTGATCGCCTGGCATGCGCTCATCGACCTGGGCATTTGGCCGCCGCCTGGTCGCTTGACGGACCTGCCGGCCTGGGCCGTGGCGGCTTTCACGCTGGCGCTGGCGCTGGCCGTGCACCGCCTGTGGCCGCGCGCGCCAGCGCTGTTGGTGGCGCTGGTGGGCGGCACGCTCGCGGGCGTCGCGGTTCAATACTTGGGAGGTTATGCATTGCACCGTGTGGGCACCTTGCCGCAGGCCTGGCCTGACTGGAACGTGCCTGCGCTGCAGTGGGCCGATGTCCCCCGCCTGGCCACCATCGCGCTGGCGCTGACCATCGTTGCACTCGGCCAGTCGGTGGCCATTGCCAAGGCACTGGCACAGCGCAGCGGGCAGCGGCTGGACGTCAACCGCGAATGCCTGGGCCAGGGCCTGGCCAACACCGTGGGCGCGTTCTTCTCGTGCTTTGCCAGTTGCGGGTCACTCAACCGGTCGGTGCCGCACTTGCAGGCCGGCGCACGCACGCCGCTAGCCGGCGCGATGGCCGCGCTGCTGCTGGTGGGGCTGGTGGCGGTGGCGGCGCCGCTCATGGCGTCGATTCCGCTGGCGGTCATCGGCGGGCTGCTGCTGCGGGTGGCGCTGTCGCTGATCGACTTTGAGGCCTGGCGCGAATTGCTGCGACTGGACCGCCGCGAAGCCACGGTGGCCGCAGGCACCTTGCTGGCCACGCTGCTGTTGCCCTTGCAAGTGGCTGTGCTGTTGGGCGTGGCGGCGTCGCTGGTGCTGTACCTGCACCGCACCGCGCACCCGGCGCTGCGCACGATGGGTTTTGCGCTGCCACCGTCGCCGGGCCTGCACCGGCCTTTTGTCGTGCTGGAGCCCGGCGCTGCGGAATGCCCGCAGCTGAAGATGCTGCGCATGGAAGGCTCGGTCTGGTTCGGTGCCGAAGCGCATGTGGACGATGCACTGCAGCGGCTGCTGGACGCGCCAGAGCCCGCGCGCCACCTGCTGGTGATGGGCAAGAGCATGAACTTCATCGACGCTGCCGGCGCGGCGCTTTGGGAACGCGAACGGGTGCGCCGGCTGGGCCTGGGCGGCGACCTGTATTTCCACCGCCCGCGGCCCGAGGTGTTGCGGGTCTGGCAGGCCAGCGGCTACATCCTCAAGCTGCGACCCAACCACCTTTTTGCCGACAAGCGCAGCGCCATTGCGGCGATCGTGCCGCGGTTGGACGGCAGCATCTGCGCCACGTGCCGCTTGCGGGTGTTTGAGGAATGCGCGAAGCAGCCCGGGGCTTAGCGCGCGCAGGCAGTCGCGCGCAGGCTCAACCCCGCATCAAGGTGCTTTTGCCAAACAGGCTTTCGATCAGGTCTACCGCCAGCAGCGCCGTCTTGTTGCGCACGTCCAGCGCAGGGTTCAGTTCCATCACGTCCAGGCTGGCCAGGCGGCCGGTGTCGGCGATCATTTCCATGCACAGTTGCGCTTCACGGTAGGTGGGCCCCCCGGGCACCGTGGTGCCGACGCCGGGGGCAATGTCGGCGTCGAGGAAGTCGACGTCGAAGCTGACGTGCAGGTGGGTCTTGTCATCCAGCGTGGCCAGGGCTAGCTCCATCGCGTGGCGCATGCCCATCTCGTCGATGTAGCGCATGTCAAAGACTTCCAGGCCCACCTCGTGCACCAGGCGCTTTTCACCAGGATCCACGCTGCGGATGCCGATCTGCCGCACCACCTTCGGGTGGATGGCGGGCACGGTGCCGCCGATCTCGATGAGTTCTTGCGGCCCGTGCCCGCACAGGCACGCCACCGGCATGCCGTGGATGTTGCCGCTGGGCGTGAGCACGCTGGTGTTGAAGTCAGCATGCGCGTCCAGCCACAGCACGCGCAGCTTCTTGCCCATGTCACGGCAATGCCGCGCCACCGCGCTGATGCTGCCGATGCCCAGGCAGTGGTCACCACCCAGCAGGATCGGCAAGCGGCCCAGTTGCAGCTCTGCATACACGGCGTCGTGCACCGCACGGTTCCAGGCCACCACCTCGTGCAGGTGGCGATAGCCATCCACCGGCGGCAGCCAGGGGTTGGCGGGGCCGCTCAGGTTGCCGCGGTCCAGCACTTCAAGGCCGTGGCCTTCCAGCGTGCTGCGGATGTCGGCCACGCGCAGGGCTTCCGGCCCCATGCTCGCGCCGCGCGCGCCAGCGCCGATGTCGGTGGGGGCGCCGATAAGGCTGATGTGTCGGTTCATGGCAGTCGATTGTGCCGGCGCGCCAACGGACAGAGATGCGGTTTTGCGGTGCCTGCACTGAGCTTTGCTGCGTACAGTGAGGTAACCCTTTCGACTTTCAAGCCATCAGACCGCCACCCATGAACCACAGCCCTGCCTGGCAAGACTGCATCAATCACGCGCTGGCGCACGAAACGCCGTGGCCGCGCGACCCGGCGGCCGACCCCGCAGGCTGGGGCGTGCACCATGCGGACCCGCCGCCCTACAACCGTCTGCGTGGCCCGGTGCAGGCGCGCGGTGGTGTGTCGGGTGTGGCGCTGCAAGGCGGCCGTGAGGTGGCGGCCTGGGGCGAGCCGGACCGCGCCGACCTGACCTTCAGCGTCGCCAAGACCTACCTCGGCCTGCTGGCCGGCGTGGCGCATGGACAGGGGCTGTTGCCGGATGTCGATGAGCCGGTGGTGGCGCGTTTGCCGGGCATTGGTTTCGACGAAGGCACCAACCGCCAGGTCACCTGGCGCCAGCTCTTCGAGCAGACCAGCGAATGGCAAGGCAACAGCTTCGGCTTGCCCGACACTGTGGACCGCTGGCGCGTGGTGGCGCATGACCCGCGCCCTGCAGGCGGCAAGAAGGGCGACGCACGGCCGTTGCAAGAGCCCGGCACCTACTGGGAATACAACGACGTGCGCATCAACCAGTTGGCGCTGGCGCTGCTGCACCTGTTTGGAAAGCCGCTGCCGGACGTTTTTCGCGACACGCTGATGGGGCCGCTGGGCGCCAGCGGCGACTGGTCCTGGCGCGGGTACGACGACGCCTGGGTCGACCTGCAAGGCCAGCGCGTGCAGTCCGTGCCCGGCGGTTCACACTGGGGCGGCGGCGTGGCTATTGGCGCGCGTGACCAGGCCCGGCTGGGGCAACTGATGCTGGCGGGTGGGCAGCACGAAGGGCGGTCCTTGATCCCTGCGTCCTGGGTGCAACGCATGCAGCAGCCCTGCGATCTGGCGCCGTTCTATGGCTGGCTGATGTGGCTAAACCCCAAGGGCCAGACTTTCCCTGGCGCTTCCGCGCGCAGCAGCCTGATGGTGGGCGCGGGTGGCCACTACGTCTGGATCGAACCTGAGCACGACGCGGTGGTCGTTGTGCGCTGGCTGGACGCGGCCGGGGTCGAGGGTTTCATGCGACGCGCGAGTGTGGCGCTGGCGGCGCGGGCCTGAGCTTGCCACCTTCGATCAGCAATCAGATATCGACCGCGAATTCGCCCGTCTGCGTGGGCGGTTGGTCGAAGCCGTAGTGCACGGCCAGGATGTCCCAGGCCTCTTCGGCCGTCTCCACATAACGGAAGAGATTCAAGTCACCGGCGCTGATCATGCCGGTCTCGACGAGGTAGTCGAAGTCAATCAGCCGCTCCCAGAACGCGCGGCCGAAGAGCAGGATCGGGCGCTTGCGGCTCTTGCCGTTTTGCACCAGTGTCATCGTCTCGAACAGTTCGTCCAGCGTGCCGAAGCCGCCGGGAAAGCAGACGAGCGCGATGCTGCGCATCAGGAAGTGCATCTTGCGCAGCGCGAAGTAGTGGAATTGGAAACACAGCTCCGGCGTGATGTAGGGGTTGGGCGCCTGTTCGTGCGGCAGCACGATGTTGAGGCCAATGCTTTTGCCACCCACGTCATGGGCACCACGGTTGCCGGCTTCCATGATGCCGGGGCCACCGCCAGTGACGACGAAGAGCGGTGTTTCGTGGTCGCGCGAACGGCGCGTTGCCAGGGCGGCAAAGCGGCGCGCTTCGTCGTAGTAGCGGCTCATGGCCACGGCACTTTCGGCGCGGCGGGTGGCGGCTTCGTCGCTGCCGGCTTGTGCGGTCAACAGCAACTGTGCAGCCACGTCAGGCGGCTGGATACGCGCGCTGCCGAAGATGACGATGGTCGATTCCACGCCCTGCTCGCGCTGCACCAGTTCGGGCTTGAGCAACTCCAGCTGCATCCGCACCGGGCGCAGTTCTTCGCGCAGCAGGAACGCGCTGTCGGTGAAGGCCAGCCGGTAGGCACTTTCGGGTCCGGCATAGAGCCCGGCCGGTGGCACGGTGGCAGCTTCTTCCTGCGCGCTGGGGAAGTTGCGCGCGGTGAGCGCGGGGTTCTTGGGTGTGTCCATGCGATTGAGCTTAAGTCCAAAAACGCGGCCCCTCAGGGCCGGGGACTGCACACCGTGCAATGCGCCTGGCGCGCGATGGCGATGCTGTCGAAGGCCATCGTGCGCCCGTCCAGCATCAAGAGCCGCCCGGCCAGCGATTCACCGGCGCCAGCCAACAGCTTGATGGCTTCTGCTGCCTGCATGCTGCCCACGATGCCCACCAGCGGCGCCAGCACACCCATCGCTGCGCAGGCCACGTCCTCAAAGTCGGCATCCGGCGGGAAGATGCAGCCGTAGCAGGGCCCGTGGGCCTGGCGGGTGTCGTATACCGAGATCTGCCCATCCCAGCCGACGGCCGCACCCGACACCAGCGGCTTGCTGTGCTTGACACACGCCGCATTGACTGCGTGCCGGGTGCTGAAGTTGTCGCTGCAGTCCAGCACCACATCGGCTTGTGGCACCCACTGCGCAAGCAGCGCGGCGTCGGCGCGTTGCACCAGCGCGTGCAATCGCACGTCAGGGTTGATCGCGGCCACCGTGGCACGCACGGATTCGGCTTTCGGCAGGCCCAGGCGCGACTGGTTGTGGGCGATCTGGCGCTGCAGGTTGGTGAGATCGACGCTGTCGTGGTCAACCACCGTGATGCGGCCCACGCCCGCGGTCGCCAGGTACAGCGCTGCGGGGGAACCCAGGCCGCCAGCGCCAATGACGAGGGCGTGTGCGTCCAGCAGGCGCTGTTGGCCGTTGATGCCGATGTCGTCCAGCATCAGGTGGCGGGCGTAGCGCAGCAGTTGCTGGTCGTTCATGGGGCTTCGGTGTGCGCCTGAAAAAGAAAAAGCCCGCCGGCGGGCGGGCTGTGCACCGCGGGCACCGAGCTTACTTGTTCGGCTTGGCGTTGGCAGCTTCGGCGCGCTGCTCAACCGCTGTCTTGCTGGCCACTACCGGCAGGCCGCGCAACTGGTTCAGCGCCTGCTGCAGCGGGAAGTCTTCTGCAGTGCCAAATTCTGGCAAGGGCTTGGCGGGCTCCTTGGTCTTGGCGACTTGCTCTTCCAGCTTCTTGCGCGCTTCTTCGCGGGCCTTTTCGCGCGCCGCGTCGCGCTGTTCGTCGGCGCCCGACAGGTGCTTGTCCAGGTCGGCTTCGCGCATGCGCAGCGCGGCGTAGACGTTACCTTCCAGGGTTTCATCCAGAAAGACATCGGGCACGATGCCCTTGGCTTGGATGCTGCGGCCACTGGGTGTGTAGTAGCGCGCGGTGGTGATCTTCAGCGCGGTGTCGGCCGGCAGCGGCCGGATCGTCTGCACAGAGCCCTTGCCGAAGGTCTGCGCGCCCATGATCGTGGCGCGCTTGTGGTCCTGCAGCGCACCCGCGACGATTTCGCTGGCCGACGCCGAACCTTCGTTTACCAGCACCACCAGCGGCACCGTCTTCAACGCGGCGGGCAGGCGCTTGAGCGGGTCGGCGCCGCCGCGGCGGGCGTAGTCGGATGCGTTGGCACGGAAGCTCTGGCGCGATTCGACCATCTGGCCGTTGGTGGTCACCACCACCGTGTCCGGTGGCAGGAAGGCGGCCGAGAGCGCCACTGCGCCGTCCAGCAGGCCGCCGGGGTCGTTGCGCAAGTCAAGCACCAGGCCCTTGAGATTGGGATCCTGCTTGTAGAGGTCCTCAATCTTGCGCACGAAGTCATCGACCGTGCGGTCCTGGAACTGGCTGACGCGGATCCAGCCGTAGCCGGGTGCAGGCATGTTGGCGCGCACGCTCTGCATGCGGATTTCTTCGCGGACGATGGTCACCGGGAAGCTGCGGCTTTCGAGCTTGCGGAAGACCGTCAAAACCACCTTCGTGCCGGGCTCGCCGCGCATCTTCTTCACCGCCTGGTCCACTGTCAGGCCCTTGACAGGCGTGTCGTCGATGCGGGTGATGAGGTCGCCAGGCTTCAAGCCAGCGCGGAAAGCGGGCGAGCCTTCGATGGGCGAGACGACCTTGACCAAGCCGTCTTCCATGCCCATTTCAATGCCAATGCCAATGAATTTGCCGCCCGTGTTTTCGCGGAATTCTTTGAAGGTTTTCTTGTCGAGGTACTGGGAATGCGGGTCCAGCCCGGCAACCATGCCGGCGATGGCGTCGGAGATGAGCTTCTTCTCGTCGACGGGTTCCACGTACTCGGACTTGACGCGGTCGAAGACGGCGGTGAGCTGCTGCACTTCCTCCAGCGGGAGCGCGCTCATCGAATTGCGGGCCACTGCCTGCAACTGCATGGTGGTCAGCGCGCCGGCCACCACACCCACGGCCAGGATGCCGGCGACTTTCAGTTTGGAGCCCATGTTCAACGCGCCTTTCAAGGACAGCCTTCGAGCGCAAACGCACTCACGACCAGTATAGGACTGGCACGCGGGATGGAGTGGCGCGTCCTTTGAAAGTTGCAGCGGCTTTGCAAAGACATATTGCCGGGTAATGGCTTGAACAAACGGCCTTGGCGGTCGTGACGCGCGCTCAGTGCATCGTCGAAATCAGTCGCTGGCTGCCACGGCCTGGCGCGGGAAGGTCACCACATGGTCGACCTCGGCGCGAATACCGATCCATTCACCCACTTGGTGGTCGTGGTGCGACGGCACGTGCGCCATCACGCGCTGGCCACCTTCCAGCCGCAGCGTCAGCAGGAATTCAGAACCGCGGAAGGCCTTGCGTTCGATCAGCGCGCGCACCGGGCTGGCGTCGTCGTGCACGATGTCGTCGGCGCGCAGCAGCACGTCGCACTCACCGTTGGGGAAGGCATCGGGCAGGGGGCAGCCGGCCACGTCGTCCAGTTCACCCAAGGGCGTGCGCACGCGCGGCCCGTGTGGCCCCTGCATGTCCTGGGCGCAGTCGACGATCTGCGCCGGCGCAAACACCCCGTGGCCGATGAACTGCGCCACGAAACGGGTGGCCGGGCGGTGGTACAGCGTGTAGGCGTCGTCCCATTGCTCCAGGCGGCCCTTGTCCATGACGCCGATGACGTCGCCCACGGCGAAGGCTTCCAGCTGGTCGTGCGTCACCAGGAGCGCGGTCGTGGCGCTGTCTTTCAGAATCACGCGCACCTCTTGCGCCAGACGTTCGCGCAAGTCCACGTCCAGGCTGGAAAAGGGTTCGTCCAGCAGCAGCAGCCGCGGCTTGGGCGCCAGTGCGCGGGCCAGCGCTACGCGCTGCTGCTGGCCGCCGGACAACTGGTGCGGCGCGCGCTTGGCGGCGTGGCTCAAGCCCACCAGGTCCAGCATCTGCTGCACGCGCTGCAGGCGCTCCGCGCGGGCGAGTCCAGCGACGCCAAAGGCCACGTTGTCAGCCACGCTCAGGTGGGGGAATAGTGCGTAGTCCTGAAAGACCATGCCGATCTGGCGTTGCTCGGGCGCCAGGTGCTGACCGCTGGCGGCGTCGGACAACACCGCGCCGGCGATGGACACCCGCCCGCCAGCGCAGCGTTCGAGCCCTGCCACAGCGCGCAGCAGCGACGTCTTGCCGCAGCCCGACGGGCCGATCAGCACGCCCACCTGCCCCTGCTGCAGACCCAGCGACACGCCTTCCACAGCGGCGCGGCCGGCGGCAGATTTCGGGTAGCGGACGGCCACCGACTCCAGACTCAGAAACATCTGCCGATCATAATCGGCAGGGTTGAATGAGGATTGTTCGCATTCAAGAAACCTTCTTCGCCACCGTCGGCCTGTTGCTTTGCGTTCGCTGATCCCGCCCTGACCCGCCGTTACTCCCGCCGTTACTTCCGCCCTTACTCCCGCCGTTTTTCGTCGTTTCCCGTCGTTTTCCAATCACCCGCATGCGCCACCCGCTGACGCTTTTGCTCACCCTCCTGTGCCTGCTGCTGGCGCTGCCCGTGCTGGGGGTGTTGGCGGCCTGGTTTGCCATCGACGCAGCCGCGCTGACGGTGCTGAAACACCAGGCGCAGACCGTGTTGCCCGACTACGCGCTGCAGTCGCTGCTGCTGGCTGCCGGGGTGGGCCTGGGGGTCATGCTGCTGGGTTCGGCAACGGCCGCCGCGGTCACGCTCTTCGACTTTCCAGGCCGCCGCTTTTTCGAATGGGCCTTGCTGCTGCCTCTGGCGATGCCGGCCTATGTGCTGGCCTATGCCTGGACCGATGCGCTGCAGTTCAGCGGCCCGTTGCAGAGCGGTTTGCGGCAGGTTCTGGGACCCGCCTTCGGCTTGACTGGCGCGTTGTGGCCTGACGTGCGCAGCCTGCCCATGGCGGTGGTGCTCTTTGTGCTGTGCCTGTACCCCTACGTGTACCTGCTGACGCGCACCGCATTGGGCGAACGCGCGGTGCATTTGATGGAAGCCGCGCGATTGCTGGGCGCGCCAATGCGCCGCCGGGTGCTGGAAGTGGCGCTGCCGATGGCGCGCCCGGCCATCGCCGCCGGCACCGCGCTGGCGCTGATGGAAACACTGGCCGACTACGGCGTCGGTGCCTACTTTGGCCTCACCACCTTCAGCACCGGCATCTACAAAGCATGGTTGGTGATGAACGACCCGGTCGCGGCGGCGCAATTGGCTGCCGTGCTGCTGGCGGTGGTGGCTGCGGTGCTGATGGCCGAGCGCGCGGCGCAGCGCCGCTTGCGCTTTGCCAACAGCCGCACTGCCGCGCCGTCGGCCGATGCACGGCCGCTGGTGCTGCAGGGTGCGGCCGCAGTGGCTGCGATGTTG
>JAYSYB010000466.1:0-11799 GCA_043716775.1 Rubrivivax sp. | reverse complement strand
CCGGGATGCCGAGTGCGGGGTCGAGTGCGGGGTGGATGGCCACGGCAATGGATTTCTGATCAGTCAGCAGAAGTGGAAGTTTCGCCGGTTTCTGCAGCCTTGGGCGCAGGCAGCGTGAAGCGCATCTCGGTGCCGCGTTTGCCGGGGCCGGGGCCGAAATCAAGCGCGCCGCCGTGCTGTTCGATCACCGTGCGGCACAGGCTCAGGCCCAGGCCCATGCCTTCAGCGCGGGTGCTGAAGAAGGGCGTGAAGAGCTGCGCCGCCACCTCGGGCGCAATGCCCGGGCCGGCGTCAATGATCGTGAAGGTGACCCAGCGCGCGTGCGTCTGGCGGGCGCGCAGCGTCAGCACGCGGTCGGCCAGTGGCGTCGCCGCTTCCATCGCCTGCAGGCCGTTGCGGCTCAGGTTCAGCAGCACCTGTTCGACCATCGTGCGGTCGCAGCGCACACGGGCGGGCGGGGCTGGGGATGCGAGCGAGTGGGCAGACGCCGGCAGGACGTCGATCTCGATTCGCGCACCGCTCTTGCGCGCCTGCAGCCGCACCAGGGGCAGCACGCCTTCAAACAGCTGATCCGTGCTGACCGTCTCGTGCTGCTGCTCGCGCCTGCGCACGAAGGCGTGAACGCTCTTGATGACGCGGCCGGCGCGGTCGGCCTGCTCGGCAATGCGGTCCAGGGCCTGGCGCAGCATGGCGCTGAGTTCGGGGCCATCAAGGGGCTGCGGGTCGTCGATGAGGTTCAGCGAACCCGTGGCGTAGCTCGCGATCGCCGCGAGCGGCTGGTTCAGTTCGTGGCTGAGCAGCGACGCCATCTCGCCCACCGTGGCCAGGCGGGCGCTGGCCTGCAGACGGTCTTGCTGCTGGCGCGAGATTTCTTCAACGCGGCGCTGTGCGCTCAGGTCCAGCACCGCGCTCATCCAGCCGGTGTGGTGGCCCACGCCGTCCACCAGCGGGGCTTCGTAGACTCGAGCCGGGAAGCGTTCGCCGTTCTTGCGCATGAAGACGGTCTCGAAGCCTTCCCGGGACTCGACCGGGTTGCGGCCATAGCCGCCCAGGCGCAACTGCTGTCGGCGCTGGTACTCGATGGCGAATTCCGGCGGCCAATAGGGCGGTGCGTCGATCGGCGGCATGTCGGTGGGCGGCGCGGCCGGGCCTGCAGCGGTGGCCCGCAGTTCATCCTGCGTGAAGCCGACCATGGCACAGAAAGCGGGGTTGGCGTAAGTCACCGCGCCCTTCAGGTCGCGCGCCCGCAGGCCTGTGGGAAGCGAGTCTTCCATCGCGTTGCGAAAGGCCAGCGCTTCGGCCAGGCCGCGCTCAGCCTCGGCGCGGCGGCGCACGTCGCGCGCCAGCAGCAGCACCACCGCAAATAGCGCGAAGGACAGGCCCATCACCAGCGCCGTGGTGATGTTGGGCAGCAGGCTGGGGCGGCCGGCAATGCTGTCGGCGCGCATCTGCAGCGTGGCGCCGGGAAGGTCCAGCACCTGGCGCGCCACATAGACGTTAGCCCCGCGGGTCACGCTGGCGCGGGCCAGGCGCGTGTCGTCGGCTTCGATGATTGAAAACTCATGGCGCCGCGCTTCGCGGGCGGTCAATACCGATTGCAGTACGCGGGTCAGCGCATAGCTGCCGACCATGAAACCGGCATCGCGTCCGGCACGGTGCACGGGGACGCACAGGTCCATCACCTCCAGGCCCTGGCCGCCGGGCAAGGGCACGAAGTACGACCGCGAGAAGCTCGGCGATGCCGTGCGGCGCGCGTCGCTGCAGGCCAGCTCGGCTTCCAGCGCCAACGCGACGCGGGGCATCTGGGCGAAAAGCGTGGGCGCGTAGGGTGTGTCCACGGCAGCGACCACCGCCAGGTCCAGCGCCCGCCACTCCACCCGTTCCAGGCCCTGGCGCGGGCGCAGCAGGGCGTCGGCCTCGCGCCGCCAGGCCTCGCCCGGGGCTTCGCTGAAGGCCAGGGCCTGCAGCAACTGCATCTGGTGCAGCATCGCGCGCCGGAATTCAGCAGCGGCTTCGGCAGCAGCGCGCTCGGTGGTGTCTTGTTCGCGTCCGTCCTCATAGTTGATGGTCAGCGCCACCAAGAGGGTCTGCGCCACCAGCAGCAACACCACCAGCACGCCCCACAGCAGCGCGCGGCGCAACGGGCGGGGGCCCGGCGGGGGGGCGACAGGGGGCAGAACAGAAGGCGGGGCGTCGTTCATCGGTGTCGCAGTGGGCGGCAAGAGCCGCGCAACACGCGCCACTCGAGTATTGGCGCCGCACTCGCCAACGCTGCTACGCAGTTTCTCGCATGGGCCGCACCAGGCCTTGCACGCACACTGCGAAACTACAATCCGCGCCCGCTGTCAGCCCGCTTGAAGAACAGCTCACAGTACCGCTCATAGCACCGCTAGCCAGCGACGCCCGCGCGACCGAAGGAGACAGCCAGATGCCCAGCCACGACGACACGCCCGGCCAGAAAGACCACAAAGGCCAGGACCGCGCAGCCGAATTGCGCCGCGCCGCGCTGGAGTACCACGAGTTCCCGACGCCGGGCAAGCTGGCCGTCGTCGCCACCAAGCAGATGATCAACCAGCACGACTTGGCGCTGGCGTATTCGCCGGGCGTGGCGGCGGCCTGCGAAGAGATCGTGGCCGACCCGGCCAATGCCTTCCGCTACACCGCGCGCGGCAACCTCGTCGGCGTGGTCACCAACGGCACCGCCGTGCTCGGCCTGGGTGACATCGGCCCGCTGGCGGCCAAGCCGGTGATGGAAGGCAAGGCGGTGCTGTTCAAGAAGTTCGCTGGCATCGACGTCTTCGACATCGAACTGAACGAACGCAACCTCGACAAGCTCGTCGACATCATCGCCGCGATGGAGCCCACCTTCGGCGGCATCAATCTGGAAGACATCAAGGCGCCAGATTGCTTCTATGTCGAACGCAAGCTGCGCGAACGCATGAAGATCCCCGTCTTCCATGACGACCAGCATGGCACTGCCATCGTCGTCGGCGCGGCCGTCATCAATGCGCTGAAGGTGGTAGGCAAGGACATCGCCAAGGTCAAGCTCGTGGCCTCGGGCGCGGGCGCCGCAGCCCTGGCGTGCCTGGGCCTTTTGCTGAAGCTTGGCCTGCAGCGCGAAAACATCTGGGTTACCGACCTGGCCGGCGTGGTGTATGCAGGCCGCACGGAACTGATGGACGAGGACAAGGCTTTTTTCGCCCAACCCACGCCACTGCGCAAGTTGGCCGAGGTGCTGCCCGGCGCCGACATCTTCCTGGGCCTGAGCGCGGCCGGGGTGCTCAAGCCCGAGATGGTGGCCCAGATGGCGCCGAACCCGTTGATCTTTGCGCTGGCCAACCCGACGCCCGAGATCTCGCCCGAACTGGCCAAGGCGGCGCGGCCCGACGCCATCATCGCCACCGGGCGCACCGACTATCCCAATCAGGTCAACAACGTCCTGTGCTTCCCGTACATCTTCCGCGGCGCGCTGGACTGCGGCGCCACCACGGTGACCGACGCGATGGAGATCGCAGCCGTGTACGCCATCGCCGAACTGGCGCAGGCCGAGCAGAGCGATGTGGTGGCCGCAGCCTATGCCGGCATCACGCTGTCCTTTGGGCCCGAATACCTGATCCCGAAGCCCTTTGACCACCGGCTGATGATGATGATTGCGCCGGCCGTGGCCAAGGCGGCGGCAGAGTCCGGCGTGGCGCAGCGGCCCATCGCCGACCTGGTGGCATACCGCGAAAGGCTCAAGACGTTCGTCTACGCATCAGGCACGACGATGAAGCCCATCTTCGACCAGGCCCGCAACGCGCGCAACAAACGCGTGGCCTACGCCGAGGGCGAAGAAGAGCGTGTGCTGCGCGCCGTGCAGGTGGTGGTGGACGAAGGCCTGGCGCGGCCCACGCTCATCGGCCGGCCGAAGGTGATTGCGGCGCGCATCGAGAAGTTTGGCCTGCGGCTGAAGGAAGGGCTGGACTACGAGGTCGTCAACGTCGAGCAGGACGCGCGCTACCGCGACTTCTGGACCACCTACCACCGCATGACCGAACGCAAGGGCGTGTCGGTGCACCTGGCCAAGATCGAGATGCGCCGACGGCTCACGCTCATCGGCGCCATGCTGCTGCACAAGGGCGAAGTCGACGGCCTGCTGTGCGGCACCTGGGGCACGACCGACACGCACTTGCACTACATCGACCAGGTCATCGGCAAGCGCGCCGGTGGCAGCCCCAGCACGGCGCAGGACGTGCGCGTCTATGCCTGCATGAACGGGCTGATGCTGCCGGGCCGGCAGGTGTTTCTGGTGGACACCCACGTCAACGCCGACCCCAGCGCCGAAGAGCTGACCGAGATCACGGTGATGGCGGCCGAAGAAATGATGCGCTTTGGCATCCAGCCCCGCGCTGCACTGCTGTCACATTCCAATTTCGGCACCAGCAACCACCCGAGTGCGGTGAAGATGCGGCAGACCCTGGCGTTGATCCGCGAACAGGCGCCGTGGCTGGAAGTGGACGGCGAAATGCACGGCGACGTGGCGCTGGACGCCCAAGCGCGCCACCAGGTCATGCCACGCAGCACACTCACCGGTGAGGCCAACCTGCTGGTGCTGCCCAACATCGACGCCGCCAACATCGCCTACAACCTGCTGAAGACGGCAGCCGGCGGCGGCATCGCCATCGGGCCGGTGTTGCTGGGGGCGGACAAGCCGGTGCACATCCTGACCCCCAGCACTACGGTGCGGCGCATCGTCAACATGACCGCCCTTACCGTCGCCGATGCTGAGGCTGGACGTGCATCAAGCCCTGCGGCCTGATGCACGCCTGCCGAAGAGCCCAAGGTCAGCGAGGGCGCGGCGGCCCGCAGGACGAAGCGGGCGCTCCCGCCCCCAGCGCCGAATAAGGGAATGCATGACAGATTCGTTGCAACGGACTCTTTCTGATGCCCCGCTACTAGAACGCTGTAAAGCGTTGAAAAAATTACAATATCGTCTATGTGAGCACCCACTGAGAAACTTTCACTGCTGCCCCAATATCGGGCAGCACCTTGAGTTTTTAGGGGGGTTACGGTAGCATTACCGATTCGTTTTTCAGGGTTAACCCGTGTATTTGACCGATTCAGTCACGTCGAGAGAAGTCAGTCGGCGGGGAATCCACAGGTTGCAACAGTTGAGCAGCATCATCGCAGTGGCTTTGGTGGTGACTTCAGGTCTGGCGGCCGGCACTTCCGTTCAGGCCAGGTCGCTGGATCAACCCGGATTGGCTGGCACCGTTGCCCTTGTCGCCCTGCCAACCCAAGCGCAGACCACTCATCGACTGATCCAGAGCGGCGGCCCTTTTCCCTATTCGAAGGACGGCACCGTGTTTGGCAACCGCGAACGCCTGTTGCCGTCTAAAGCCCGCGGCTTCTACCGCGAATACACCGTCAAGACACCGGGTTCGCGTGACCGGGGTGCCCGCCGCATCGTTTGCGGCGGCAAGCCACCCACGCAGCCAGAAGCCTGTTTCTATACCGACGATCACTACGCCAGCTTTAAACAAATCGCACCGTGATGAACGCCGCCACCGACTTCTCATTCCTTTACCGCCCAACAAGGAGGATCGCGACCATGGAGTTGCAGACCATCCGCCCCAACCTCGTGCAGGCCATTCGGGCCTACCGGGTTGACGACCTGATGTCCGCGGCCGACGCCGCTAGACAACATTTTCTGTACGCCAACCTGTCCAGCGCGCAGTCCAAACAGGACGTGCTCGACGGCATTGCAGCCGCGTTCACCTTCCCGGCGCACTTTGGCAAGAACCTGGACGCACTCTTCGACTGCATGACCGACCTGGTTCACAAGGCAGGCCCGCAGCCAGGCTTTGTGGTGGTGCTGGAGCAGTTGCCCGACAACCCGCGTTTCGACCGAGAAGCGCGCGAGCAGTTGCTGGAGGTTTTCCGCGACGCGGCCGAATATTGGGGTGAACGACGAATACCGTTCAGGTGCTTCTATTCTTTTCAGTAGCCCGCTCCCAAGAAACAGGGTCATGGGAGCGGGCTACTGAGGTGGCCCCGACAGCGACGACTGCAGCGCCCAAGCCGGCGGTGAAGGTGGTGCCCAAGAACGGCACCAATCCCAACTTCGGCATGAACATGCCGATGATGAGCAGCGCTTTCGACACCGCCGCGTGGCTGAACGCCGCGTAGCTTGCGCGTCGCGCCGATGCCGAAACGGCCCTCGCCAGCGAGGGCCGTTTCGTTTTCAGGCTGAAGGTTCTGCCGGCAGACGCGCCAGCGCCAGGTATTCAGCCAGCGGCACTTCTTCGGCCCGGCGCTGCAGGTTGAAGTCGGTCTGCAGGCCCTGCGCCTCGATCCAGCGCCCCAGCGTGTGGCGCAACAATTTTCGGCGTTGTGAAAAGGCAGCCGTGACCAGTTCCGACAGCCGGGTCGCGTCCACAGACGCGTCAACCGGCAGCGGCACCATGCGCACCACGGCCGAGTCCACGCGCGGTGGCGGGTCAAAGGCTTCGGGCGGCACCTCCAGCACCGACTCGATCTGGTAGCGCCACTGCAGCATCACGCTCAGGCGCCCATAAGCCTTGCTGCCCGGCGCAGCGGCCATGCGCTCCACCACCTCCTTTTGCAGCATGAAGTGCTGGTCCTGCACCTGCGCGGTGTGGTCCAGCAAGTGAAAGAGGATGGGCGTAGAAATGTTGTAGGGCAGGTTGCCCACCACGCGCAGCTTGCGGCCGCCTATCGCTGCAGCGAGCGCGGTGAAATCGACCTTCAACACGTCGGCCTGCACGACTTCCAGACCGGCTTGCTGGCGCAGCCGCACGGCCAGGTCACGGTCGAGTTCGATCACGGTCAGTGCGCCGCAGCGCTGCAGCAGCGGCCGGGTCAACGCGCCAAGGCCCGGGCCGATTTCCACCAGCGCTTCGCCAGGCTGCGGGTTAATCGCCCGCACGATGCCGTCAATGACGCTGTGGTCCACCAGAAAATGCTGGCCGAAACGTTTGCGCGCGGTGTGGTGTCGGTCGTGGTGATGCCGGTCCAGGTGATGCCCATCCTGGCGGTGCCCATCCTGGCGGTGCCCATCCTCGCGGTGCCCATCCTGGCGGTGCGCTGTGGCCGGCGCGCGGCCGGCCCCGCGTCCGGTCACTGCGGCGGCTCGCGCAGTTCGACGTAGGCGCGTGAACGCAGTTCCTTGGTCCAGTCGAGGTAGGCCTGGTCGAAGCGCTGTTCGCGCAGCACGTTGCGCGCTTGTTCACGCAACTGTTTCACCTCAAGCGCCACGTCGCGCCGTTCCAGCACCTGGATCAGGTGCACTCCAAAGCGCGACACCACGGGCGCCGACAGCCCGTTGATGGCCAGCTCGTTCATCGCGGCTTCGAATTCGGGCACCATCACGCCGGGCGCGGACCAGCCCAGGTCGCCACCGCTGGCAGCGCTGCCGTCTTCGCTGAACTGGCGCGCGATTTCTTCAAAGGCCTTGCTGCCGGTTTCAATCTGGCGCTTGTATTCCGTGAGCCGCCGCGACGCGGTTTCGGCGTTGAGCTGTGGCGATGTGCGCAGCAGCACGTGGCGCGCCCGCGTCTGCGTGATGCGGCCCACGCCGCCGTCCTTGCGCTCCACCAGTTTCAGCACATGGAAGCCCGCGCCGGACCGCAGAAGCGTCGGTGCCACTTCACCCGGCTTCAGCGCCTTGGTGGCCTCCACAAACATGTCGGGCAGCCGCGAGGCAGGCCGCAGGCCGATCTCGCCGCCCTTGGCGCGGTTGGCGTCTTCAGAAACTTCGCCCGCCACCTTGGCGAAGGCCTCGCCACCCAGCACACGCGCCAGCGCCGCGTCGGCCACGGCCTTGCGCGCCGCGAGCGTGGCCGGGTCGGCTCCTTCGGCGGCGGTGACGAGGATCTGGGCGATGTTGGTGTCGGCGTCAGCACTGGCAGCCTGGCGGCGCTCTTCGATGAACTTGTCGATCTCTTCTTCGTTGATGCGGATGCGGTTGTAAACCTCGCGCTCGCGCAGCCGCTCGATCATGATCTGGTCGCGCAGGTTGGCGCGAAAGCGGCCGTAGTCGATGCCTTCGCTGCGCAGCCGCTGGCGCAGTAGGTCCAGCGTGATCTGGTTCTGCTGCGCGATGTTCTGCACCGCGCGGTCGATCTCGGGCTCATCGACCTTCATGCCGCTGTCGCGCGCGCTGGTGATCATGGCGCGCTCGTCGATCAGCGCATCCAGGGCCTGGCGGCGCAGATCGCTTTCAGACGGCAGGCGCACGCCGGCGCGGCCGGCTTCTGCCTGGGCGCGTTCGATGCGGCGTTCCACCTCGCCTGCAGTCACCAGTTCCTGGTTGACGACAGCGGCGATGTAGTCACCGTTGCGCACGGCGCGCGCCAGTGCAGCCGCCGTCGGTGGGGTCGGGTTCTGCGCCAGCGCCGCGCAGCCAACAGTCAACAGCACCAGAACAGCGCCGACCGTCCGGGAGCGGGGGTTGAGACAGGAAGCAAATCGGACGCGAAGAGTCATGGAACGTAGGAGCCGGTGAGCCGATCATCAATCGGCGAGGAGCCCGCGCCGCGCTCGTCGCGCAGCAGGCGGTAACCAGGGATATTGTCCTTCAAGACCTTCAGCGGGTTGGAGCCAATGCGCGACAGACCCACCAGCTCCAGTTGCAGCAGCAAGCGGGTGGTCGCCTGCGTGCGGCCGGTGGACAGCTGTTCGGCCACCACGCGGCCGATCCAGCAGCCAGCGTCGTATTCCACCCCCAGGATGGAATCGGTCAGCCGACGGTCCTTCAGGCTGTAGTTGAAGCGCCCGACGGAATACCAGGCGCCGCTGCAGCTGCCGGCCGCACCGCTGCCCTTGCCGCTGCCCGAAGTGTTGCCATGCAGCGGCCACTGCCAGCCGACTTCAAGCTGTTCGGACAAGCCGCGCGCCAGCCGGTAAGTGGTGCTGACGGTGCGAAAGGGCCCGGGCGAATAGCGCGCGCCGACGATTGACCGCACCGAACGCTGCAAGTCGGGGCTGTATTGCACGGCGCCGTCCAGCGTCCAGCCTGGCAGCACGCTGGTGGAACCGACCAGCAGCGCGTCAGAAAAACGCCGGTCCACCGGCGCGCCGTCGGGCGTGCCGTCGGCCTGCGCCGTGATGCGCTGGGTGCGCAACAGGTAACGCTGCACCAGGCCCAGGCGCAGGGCTTCGGCGCCGCTCTTGTCGTCCACCAGGCGGGTCGTGAAGCCGGCCGTGATCTGGTGTGAATCGGACACCCGGTCCACGCCCGAAAAGGCGTTGTCGCCGTACAGCGACACAAAATTGAAGTCTTTGGCGGCCGAGTCGTAGTTGGGCAGCTGGCTCTGGGCGCGGTAGGGCGTGTTGACGTAAAGGATGCGTGGCTCCAGCGTCTGGTGCAACGCGCGGCCGAAGAATTCGGTGCTGCGTTCCAGCTCGAAACCTGCGTCCAGGCTGAAGCTGGGGATCACGCGCGATGCGTTCACCGTGGCGACACCCGACAACCGCGTGCTGCTATAGCTGGCAGCGTTGACGGCCAGTTTGGGCACCACCCACCAGCCCGGCTCGCGCCACGGGTAGCTGACCGCACCCAGCAGGTGCAGCCGGTCACCGGTGGTACTGGCAGTCGTGCGCAGGCGGTTGCCAGCCTGGTTCTGCGGCAGGGTGAAGCGGTTGTATTCGCTCTCCAACGAATAGTCGAATCCGCCACCGGATGCATTGCCGGACACAGTGCCAAAGCGCCCCCCCAGCCGCACGCCGATCTGCGGGCTGCGCTCATAGGGCGCGTTGATGAAGGAGTCGGTGTCCTGCAGCACCTGCCAGCGCAGCGCCCGCACGTACACGAGGCCCTCCCCTTGCGGCAACTCAAACGGCCGCTCCACACCCAGCCGAACCGGCAGCAACCGCGCGGTGAAGCTGCGGTTGGCGTCGGGGAAATCTTTCCACCAGCCGTCGTCGGACACCCTGGCCACGCCAGCGCTGTACTGAAATCCCAGCGGGAGCTGGCCTTCATGGCGCCAGTGCACCGAATCGCGTGACCGGCCGGTGACGCGGTCGTGCGGCAACCAGTCCACGCGCAGGGTGCCGTCCATGTTGGGTTCGAGGTAGCGCAATTCGCTGTCCAGGCCCAAGCCTCGGCGCGTGATGATGCGCGGCGCCAGCGTCGCGTCGCGGTTCGGCGCAATGTTCCAGTACCACGGCACCGACACCACGAGGCCGCTGCGGTTGTCCAGGTTGAGCGACGGTGGCAACCAGCCTGATTTGCGCGTGTCTCCTAGCGGAAAGCTCAATGTCGGCAGCGCCAGGATCGGCGTGCCCAGAAAGCGCAGCACCGCGCCTTCGGCGATGCCTTCGTTGGTGTCGAGGTCGATCGTCACGCGGTCGGTCTTCAGCACCCACGCGGGCTCCTTGCCGTCCACGGCCAGATCCTCGCGCGGGCAGCTGGTGTAGCTGGCGTTGATCGCCCTGGACCGCCCGTTGCCGAGAAAGTCGATGCGGTCGGCGCGGCCGCCGGCACCGAGCGCGGTGAATTCAAAAGTGGGCTGCAGGAAGAAGCCTTCGAAGCGCTGCACGCTCACCTCAAGTTCGGGCCCGGAATACACCGCACCGTCGCGCATCACCCGCACGTGGCCCTTGGCCTTGGCGCGGTCACCGGGCGTGTCATAGGCCAGCAGGTCAGACAGGATGACGAGGCCGCCGCGACGGAATTCGACATCGCCTTCGGCCACCGTGTCCAGGTCGGGTTGGCTGCGCAGGCTGCGGGCCTGCAGCACGATGGGCAGACTGCGGGCGGCGGCGTTGCGCGGCAGCGGGTTCAGCCTCGTGCTGGCCTGAAGCCCAGCGCCCGGGGCGTCCGCCGGCGCCGCGGCCTGGCTGCTGGCGTCGCCAGTGCCCAGCCCGAGCGCAGCGGCCACTGCCAGCAAGGAGATTCGCATGCAATTTCGGGTTGTCTGGGCGGCCGCAGGGGCGGGGCTGAGGGCGGGCCTGAATGCAGAGCTGCGCGATGGCAGATTTGTAGAATCGATTATCCATGAGGGCCACGATGCCGATGATTGCCTGGACCGACTCCCACCGCCATGCTGCCTTCACACACTGGTTGGCCGCCGTTGGCCCGCGCCACGGGCTGGACCCCGCCACGCTGACCGCCGCATCGGCCGACGCCAGCTTCCGCCGCTACCTGCGCATCACAGGTCATGTTGGGCGCCTGATCGTGATGGACGCGCCACCGCCGCACGAAGACGTGCGCCCCTTTGTGCACGTGGCGGGGCTCCTCCACGCGGCCGGCCTGAACGCGCCGAAGGTGCTGGAGGCAGACCCCGAACACGGCTTCCTTTTGCTGACTGACCTGGGCGAGCAGCTGTACCTGCAAGCGCTGCAAGGCGCGGCACCCGCTGCCGCAGAGCGACTCATGCGCGACGCCCTGCAGGCCCTGGTGCAGTTCCAGTGCAAGGTCAGCGCCGAGACGCTGCCGCCCTTTGACGAAGCGCTGTTGGTGCGTGAACTGGCGCTGTTCCCAGAATGGTGTGTTCAGCGCGAATTCGGCATCAACTGGACGCCTGTCGAACAGGGCCGTTGGCAGCGCGCCTGCCGCACGCTGATTGACAGTGCCCTGGCACAGCCGCAAGTGGCCGTGCACGCCGACTGGATGCCGCGCAACCTGATGGTGGCCGCCCCGCCGGCGCAGAACCCCGGTGTCCTTGACTTCCAGGACGCCGTGCGCGGCCCCATCACTTATGACCTGGCTTCGCTGCTGCGCGATGCCTTTATCTCCTGGCCCGAAGAGCAGGAGATCGACTGGGGTGTGCGCTGGTGGAGCCAGGCGCGGGCCGC